>NZ_RIBP01000004.1:1010000-1025000 GCF_007273535.1 Niallia circulans | reverse complement strand
CTTCGGGAGAAGGGGTGCTCTTTTGGGTGCAAGCCCGAGAGAGCCGCAGTGAATAGGCCCAGGCGACTGTTTAGCAAAAACACAGGTCTCTGCGAAGCCGTAAGGCGAAGTATAGGGGCTGACACCTGCCCGGTGCTGGAAGGTTAAGAGGAGGGGTTAGCGTTCGCGCGAAGCTCTGAATTGAAGCCCCAGTAAACGGCGGCCGTAACTATAACGGTCCTAAGGTAGCGAAATTCCTTGTCGGGTAAGTTCCGACCCGCACGAAAGGTGTAACGATCTGGGCACTGTCTCAACGAGAGACTCGGTGAAATTATAGTACCTGTGAAGATGCAGGTTACCCGCGACAGGACGGAAAGACCCCGTGGAGCTTTACTGTAGCCTGATATTGAATTTTGGTACAGCTTGTACAGGATAGGTAGGAGCCTTGGAAGCCGGAGCGCCAGCTTCGGTGGAGGCATTGGTGGGATACTACCCTGGCTGTATTGACATTCTAACCCGCACCCCTTATCGGGGTGGGAGACAGTGTCAGGTGGGCAGTTTGACTGGGGCGGTCGCCTCCTAAAAAGTAACGGAGGCGCCCAAAGGTTCCCTCAGAATGGTTGGAAATCATTCGTAGAGTGTAAAGGCACAAGGGAGCTTGACTGCGAGACCTACAAGTCGAGCAGGGACGAAAGTCGGGCTTAGTGATCCGGTGGTTCCGCATGGAAGGGCCATCGCTCAACGGATAAAAGCTACCCCGGGGATAACAGGCTTATCTCCCCCAAGAGTCCACATCGACGGGGAGGTTTGGCACCTCGATGTCGGCTCATCGCATCCTGGGGCTGTAGTCGGTCCCAAGGGTTGGGCTGTTCGCCCATTAAAGCGGTACGCGAGCTGGGTTCAGAACGTCGTGAGACAGTTCGGTCCCTATCCGTCGTGGGCGTAGGAAATTTGAGAGGAGCTGTCCTTAGTACGAGAGGACCGGGATGGACGCACCGCTGGTGTACCAGTTGTCTTGCCAAAGGCATAGCTGGGTAGCTATGTGCGGAAGGGATAAGTGCTGAAAGCATCTAAGCATGAAGCCCCCCTCGAGATGAGATTTCCCATAGCGTAAGCTAGTAAGATCCCTGAAAGATGATCAGGTTGATAGGTTTGAGGTGGAAGCATGGTGACATGTGGAGCTGACAAATACTAATAGATCGAGGACTTAACTAAAATGAAAAGCGGAAAAAGACCGCTTAAATCGGTAGGGTGTTGGAGCACACGAATAGCAGTCGTAAGACTGTGTGTGAGTGAGTGAAACAGCCGTACGATTTGGCTTTTGAAGCTGGACAAAAGATTACTTGGTTCTTGCTTTTCTTCTTATATGATTTAGTTTTGAGAGAACAACTCATAAAAACATAATAGTCTGGTGGCGATAGCGAGAAGGTCACACCCGTTCCCATACCGAACACGGAAGTTAAGCTTCTCAGCGCCGATGGTAGTTGGGGGCTCTCCCCCTGTGAGAGTAGGACGTCGCCAGGCACGAACAAAAGCATCTAGTACATTACTAGATGCTTTTTTGCAATGCTTTTGGAGATAAAGTTGAAATTCAGCTACATTTTTTTCGCTAAAAAGTTATAAATGAGTTGAGGCCCTTTTTTGGCTGCAATCGATAGAAAAGATTCAATATACGGATAATCCTGATTTGGCATTGTCTTGAGAAGCTCACTCCACCACTCTATTTCGTATCTGGCAATCATGCTTAAATTATATAATAATAAGTAATGCACCAAAATTTCTGGCAGTTGTACACTTCGTTTTTCTATTGGAATATAGTGTTTGTTATCCATCACATTGTAGTAAAAGGGAGGAACTGGTTTTACAGGTTCAGAAAAAGCAACTTCAATACTCGTCTTACATGGTTTAATATTCCTGATTGGGTTTTCAAGCTGTGACTCCAAATAATGTTGAAAGCGATCTTTACTCATAAAGTAGCTGTCTAAAATCTTAGAAGGAATAATTGCCTCTGTGTTTGAAAAGGAAACTGGTAGGAAGGAAGGATTACCTGTAAATATATGAAATAGATCACTAAGTTCAGGTATTTGTTGCAAAAGTTCTCCCATTTGGAATTTCTCTCCCTCGATTGAAGGAAATTGAAACATATTCTCAGACATACAGGTAAACAGACCATTTTTTTGGATTTTTATTTCGTCCTTAAAAAATAAGTACTGCTGCTTTTTTCTTTTTCTTGTTGATACACCATGTGCCAGTACAGAGGTACTGCTTGGGTAAGACGGATCTATTGTAAGTAGACATGCTTTAATTAAGTGAACAAATCCATAAAATAGTAAAACAGGCTGTATACTAATTGGTGAGTTAAGGGCCTGTTGGTAATAGAGCTTGCCATGCTCTAGAAAATAAATAAATGGATAACAGTTTTGATAGCTCTTTGTTTCGACTTCATTTGTATGAAGTAATTTATAACATTTTTTTAGAAAAAGCTGGGAGTATTCTGCTGAAAAAAAGCAGCTAAATGAATCCCAATCCTTGTAGGAACTGTACATATGTATTGCCTCCTGAATTTTTTGAAAAATGAAACTTATTAAACTAACCTTGACAGTATTTTGTCCAATTGATAACCTACTAATAATATTTTTTTACTAATTGGAGGCGTTAAAATGTGGGAAAGTAAGTTTGCTAAAGAAGGTTTAACCTTTGATGATGTTTTATTGATACCAGCTAAATCAGAAGTTTTACCAAGAGATGTCAGCTTAAAAGTGGAATTGGCACCGAATTTAAAATTAAACATTCCGTTGATTAGTGCTGGAATGGATACTGTTACAGAGGCAGAAATGGCTATAGCTATTGCAAGACAAGGTGGAATGGGTATTATCCATAAAAACATGTCAATTGAGCAGCAAGCTGAGCAAGTAGATAAAGTTAAACGCTCAGAGAGTGGCGTTATTACTGATCCATTCTTCTTAACTCCAGATCATCAAGTATTTGATGCTGAACATCTAATGGGCAAATACCGTATTTCTGGTGTACCTATTGTTAACAATAATGATGATCAAAAATTAGTTGGTATCTTAACAAATAGAGATTTACGCTTCATAGAAGACTTTTCCATTAAAATTAGCGATGTAATGACTAAGGAAGACTTAGTAACGGCTCCAGTTGGTACAACATTGGACGAAGCAGAGAAGATTCTGCAAAAACATAAAATTGAAAAATTGCCTCTTATCAATGAGGATGGAGTCTTAAAAGGCCTTATTACAATCAAAGATATTGAAAAGGTAATTGAGTTTCCTAATTCTGCGAAGGATGCACAGGGCAGACTGCTTGTAGGTGCGGCTGTCGGTGTTACAGCTGATGCAATTAAACGAGTTGAACTCCTTGTTAAATCCCAAGTCGATGCTATCGTAATCGATACAGCACACGGCCATTCAAAAGGCGTTTTAGACGGTATAAGAGATATTAGAAATGCTTTCCCTGAATTAACTATTATCGCTGGAAACGTGGCAACTGCAGAAGGCACAAAAGCACTTATAGAAGCAGGGGCAGATGTTGTTAAAGTAGGTATTGGTCCAGGATCAATCTGTACGACAAGGGTTGTTGCTGGTGTAGGTGTTCCACAAATCACTGCAGTTTATGACTGTGCTACAGAAGCTAGAAAGCATGGTAAAGCCATTATTGCTGATGGAGGAATTAAATACTCTGGAGATATCGTTAAAGCATTAGCAGCAGGCGGACACGCAGTAATGCTTGGAAGTCTTCTTGCAGGTGTATCTGAAAGCCCTGGAGAAACGGAAATATTCCAAGGCCGACGCTTTAAAGTATATAGAGGAATGGGATCTGTATCTGCGATGGAAAAAGGTTCAAAAGACCGTTACTTCCAAGAAGATAATAAAAAGTTCGTTCCAGAGGGTATTGAAGGCCGTCTACCATATAAAGGACCACTTTCTGATACTATCTATCAATTGGTAGGTGGAATTCGTTCAGGTATGGGATATTGCGGTTCTAAGGATCTTCAAGAATTGAGAGAGCATTCACAATTTGTAAAAATGACTGGTGCTGGTTTAAGAGAAAGCCACCCACATGATGTGCAAATTACAAAAGAAGCTCCAAACTACTCTATTTCATAATATTAGTTTTGCAATTGTTACGGAATATTACAATAGATGGTGAACTCTATCACCGTCTATTTTTTTTGTTTTTTTTATGGTAAACTGTACAAGGGAAATTCTTAATAAAAAAATAATTTAAAGTTTAATAGATAATCTTAAGTGTTGGAGGTTTTATTAGTGAAACAAATGAGAAAGTGGACCTTGTACTTACTTATGACAATGCTTGTTATAAGTGCTGTGGCAGCAGGTCTACCGCAACAAGCAAATGCAGCTGAGAATGACGATTTGGGATTGGATGCTGGGGCAGCAATATTAGTAGATGCTGCTACAGGTGAGATATTGTATGAAAAAAATGCCGATAAACTAATGGGCGTGGCATCCATGTCAAAAATGATGACAGAATATAATGTCCTTGAAGCAATCAAAGAAGGAAAAATTAGCTGGGATCAAAAAGTTAAAATAAACAATTATATTCATCGTTTATCCGGTGCTCCTGGTTTGTCTAATATTGGCTTGACTGAAGGCGAAGAGTATACAGTAAAAGAACTTTATCAAGCAATGGGAATATTCTCAGGTAATGCTGCAACTGTCGCACTTGCTGAACTTCTTGCTGGAACAGAAAAAAACTATATTAATGTTATGAACGAAAAAGCAGAAGAGTTAGGACTTAAAGATTACAAGTTTGTTAACGCTTCTGGTTTAAATAATACGGACCTTTTGGGCAGTTATCCTGCAGGCAGCGAAACAGATGAAAATGAAATGAGTGCTAAAGCTGTTGCAAAACTCGCTTACCATTTACTAATCGATTATCCGGAAGTACTGGAGACATCCAGCATGCCAAAACTTAAATTCCGTGATAATAGAACATACGCTAACTTTAACTGGCTGTTACCTTCATTGGTATTTGGCTATGAAGGAGCAGATGGTCTAAAAACAGGTTCTACTGATTATGCAGGCTATAATGTAACAGCAACTGCAAAACGTGGTGATCAACGAATTATTGCTGTTATTATGAAAAGTGAAACTAAAAACAGTCGCTTCACAGAGGCAACTAAGCTGTTAGATTACGGATTTAATAATTTTAGTACAGAAGAAGTTCTTCCTGCTGGTTATACAGTAAAAGGCAATGAATCGTTAAAAGTAACAAAGGGTAAAGAAGACACTGTAAAAATCCAAACGAGTGATGCTGTTAATTTAATGATCAAGAAAACAGATAAAGAAAATTATGTGGCAAAGCTAGTATTGGATGATAAAAAGTTAAACAGCAATGGTGAATTAGCTGCTCCAGTAAAAAAAGGTGATAAGGTTGGTCATGTCACTTTAGAGACAAAGGATGGCAAAGCAGTACAGTTTTTAACTAGTGATGGAGAAAAGAAAGCTAGTGTAGATGTTGTAGCAGCAGAAACGGTTGAAAAAGCAAACTGGTTCGTATTGGCAATGCGCGGCGTTGGCTCCTTCTTTGCTAATATCTGGGACAGTGTTTCATCGACAGTAAAGGGCTGGTTCTAATAAAAAGAGATTCCTGTATAAACAGGAATCTTTTTTTATTCTTTATTACTAACAAGGACATCTTTTTATTCTATAGAAAATAAAGTTTGATTGACATCATGTACTAAGCTCCAGCAAGCGCATATATTATATGAAGCTGGTTCTACCACCATTAAACAATAATTAGTCCGTGGGGAGCACGCCATAAAGAACTAAATTGTATATAGTGGTTGAACTTTGTTCATAATTATAGTACGATGAAAAAAACTTATATATGGTATCTACAATGATAGGAAACAGTAGCAGGATAAATTTATTCTTAAGAGAGCCGATGGCTGGTGTGAATCGGTGAATATAGCCTGTGAATCCATCCTAGAGTTAAAACAAGGAAAGTCAGCTAATTTGGCGAGTAATTGTTTTCGGTTTAAAAAACCGTTATGTTTTTTTAAGGTGGAAAGCATATGCTTTCAACTAGGGTGGCAACGCGGGTAACTCTCGTCCCTTTTTGGGGACGGGAGTTTTTTGTGTTCTGTTATGAAAATGTAAAAGTAGAGTACCTATAGATGAAAATGTAAGGAGGAAAAAAAATGCTTGATATTAAATTTGTACGCGCAAATTTTGACTTTGTGAAAGAGCAGTTGCAACATCGTGGTGAAGACCTATCTGAATTGGAATATTTTGAAGAGCTTGATACAAGAAGACGAGAATTGATTGTTGAAACAGAACAACTAAAAAGCAGAAGAAATGAAGTTTCTCAAGAGGTTGCCGCATTAAAACGTGAGAAAAAGGATGCTGAGGCATTAATCCTTGAAATGCGTGAAGTTGGCGAAAAAATCAAGGGATTTGACGATGAACTGCGCCAAGTGGAAGAAAGACTGAACACAATAATGCTAGGTATACCAAACCTTCCTCATGAAAGTGTTCCAGTTGGTGATACAGAAGATGATAATGTGGAAATAAGAAAATGGGGCGAAGTAAGAGAATTTGATTTCGAGCCAAAACCACATTGGGATGTTGCAACTGATTTGGATCTACTTGATTTCGAAAGAGCAGCAAAGGTAACTGGAAGTCGTTTTGTATTTTACAAAGGGCTTGGTGCTAGACTAGAAAGAGCTTTGTTTAACTTTATGCTTGATCTTCATACAGAAGAGCATGGCTATAAGGAAGTTATACCTCCGTTCTTAGTTAATAGAGCAAGTTTAACGGGAACTGGACAGCTTCCTAAATTTGAAGAGGATGCTTTCTTAATCGAGAAAGAGGATTATTTCTTAATCCCTACATCAGAAGTACCTGTTACAAACCTGCATCGTGATGAGATTTTAGATGGTGATCAGCTTCCTATCAAATATGCAGCATTCAGTGCTAACTTCCGTTCAGAAGCAGGTTCGGCTGGAAGAGATACAAGAGGACTAATTAGACAGCATCAGTTTAATAAAGTAGAGTTAGTTAAGTTTGTTAAACCAGAGGATTCTTATGAAGAGTTGGAAACATTGACTGGAAATGCAGAGAAAGTCTTGCAGCTTCTTGGATTACCATACCGAGTACTAAGCATGTGCACAGGTGACTTAGGTTTCACAGCTGCAAAAAAATACGATGTAGAAGTCTGGATACCAAGCTATGGTTCTTACAGAGAAATATCTTCTTGCAGTAACTTTGAAGCATTCCAAGCAAGAAGAGCAAACATCCGCTTCAGACGAGAAGCAAAGGGCAAGCCAGAGCATGTGCATACACTTAATGGCTCTGGACTTGCGATTGGCCGTACAGTTGCAGCACTACTTGAGAACTATCAGCAAGAGGATGGCAGTGTAGTTATTCCTGAGGTATTGCGCCCGTATATGGGAAATAGAGAGGTTATAAAGTAATCAGTTAGAGCATTATAATATATAGGAGGAGCTGTTGCTTCTTCTATATATTAATATAAAAATTTAATTGACATAGATAATCCACTATGATATATTATTCTTTGTCTGATGGAGGAATACCCAAGTCCGGCTGAAGGGATCGGTCTTGAAAACCGACAGGCGGGTCAAACCGCGCAGGGGTTCGAATCCCCTTTCCTCCTCCATGATTATTTTTTCTAACATTGCGCATAAATATTGGAGATATAAGGTCTGCTGTTTACAGCAGGCCTTTTTTTTTATACAAAAAAAGAAGAGGAGCAGTCTCCTCTTCTTTATCTTTTTGCAAGGTTTTTTTGTTCTAAAATAACAGCTATTTTTTCAAGGATTGGTTCAATTGCAGAAGTTCCTTCTGTAGCATCATAGTCATTAATGTTAAGACGCAGTACAGGACATGATGAGAAAGAATCTATCCACTTTTCATAACGACTGTGCATTTCCTGCCAATACTCAACTGGTGTCTCTTTCTCCATTGTACGTCCTCTTTTATCAATTCTCGCAAGAATATCATCTAATGAGCCTTCTAAATAAATTAATAAATCAGGATGAGGGAAGTAAGGAGTCATAACCATAGCATCGAATAAGCTTGTATATGTTTCGTAGTCTGTTTCAGACATCGTGCCTTTTTCATAGTGCATTCTTGCGAATATGCCTGTATCTTCGTATATAGAGCGATCTTGTATGAAGCCTCCTCCATATTCAAAGATTTTTTTCTGTTCTTTAAATCTTTCAGCAAGAAAGTATACTTGCAGATGAAAACTCCATCTGCTGAAATCATGGTAAAACTTATCTAAATATGGGTTTGTATCAACCTTTTCAAAGGATGTGCGGAATTGAAGCGCATCAGCTAGTGCGTTTGTTAATGTCGACTTGCCGACACCGACTGTTCCAGCAATCGTGATGACTGAATTGCTTGGAATATTATATTTCTTGCGTAGATTCATGATTATATGCTCCTAATTTTAAAGTTTGCTTAATTTTATCAATGATAGTGTCAAGATCTTTTTTGTTTTTGACAAAGTCTAAAGCATCGCCGTTGAATGGAAGCACTTGGACGTCCGGGTACTGCTTTTGATACTTTTCCATCACATCTTGATAGTCTGCTGACAATTGCTCTAAATATAAAGGACTGATATTTTTTTCAATATCTCTGTCTCTTTTTTGTATGCGTTCCATAAGAGTGTCAAGGCTAGCATGAAGATAGATGATGATGTTCGGTGCAGGTAATTCTTCTGTCAGTACATCATAAATTCGGATATATTTAGATAGCTCTTTTTCTTGCAGGGTTCTTTTTGCAAAAATTAAATTCTTTAATATATGATAATCAGCTATGACAGGAATATTCTTGTCTAAAAAGTTGGATTGTATATCATTAAGTTGTTTATATCGATTGCATAAAAAAAACATTTCCGTTTGGAAACTCCATTCATCAATGTTCTCGTAAAATTTTCCTAAAAAAGGGTTTTCCTCAACGATTTCCTTCAATAGGTGATACTGAAAATGGTCAGAAATCAGCTTCGCTAACGAAGTTTTTCCAACACCAATAGGACCTTCTACTGTAATAAAAGGGATATTGTTCAATGCTTGTCCCCCCAATTTATATATTAAAAAAATAAAAAAGACATATGAAGTCATTTTAACATATGAGAAGCAGTTGTGGACATAAACTATCGTTAAATAAAGCTGCATGATATTTCCTGAGAAATGTAGGTGGTATGTCCTTAAAAGTAGTTAATCATAAAAAAAAGCTGCCTTTTTATAAAGGCAACTAATTGACAACTATTAACCATAAGTGCCGATATCATCTTTTCGTCACGTTGAAGTTATCTGATATCAACAGCCAATTTTGTGGGAAAGGCAAGCCGAGCTTCCAATAGCTTACACCTCTAATATCAAGCTCTTTCACAAGGTCGAACTTTGCCTGAATGGACCTTGCATCCTCAAACCAAACCTCATGCTGACGTCCTTGGGCATCTGTATAGTTAAAATGTGGCGCTTGGGCAGTCGTGTCATAAAGTATGGCGACGTTATTATCTGCCGCAAGCTGAATTGCACTCTGTGGACTAACTGCCTTTGCAACAGATCCTTGAACGAAAGGAAGTGTCCAGTCGTATCCGTAAAGGTTTTGTCCCATCATTATTTTGTTTGACGGCATTTCTGTGAGTGCGTATTCAAGGACATTACGCACTGGTCCAATAGGTGAGACTGCCATTGCTGGTCCGCCACTATAACCCCACTCATATGTCATTATTACGACAAAGTCTACAATTTCTCCGTGCGCGCGATAGTCGTGAGCTTCATACCATTTACCCTTCTGGCCAGCGCTTGTTTTCGGAGCTAAAGCAGTGGAAAGGAGCCAACCTTCTCGAGAGAAGCGTGCTTTTGCTTTACGTAAAAATGCATTATAAGCTTCTCGGTCTGCGGGTCTTAAATATTCAAAATCAAAGTGGATGTCTCTAAATCCATATTTCTTTGCAGTCGCCACGATATTATTTAAAAAGGTATTTTGAATTGCTTGATCATTTAATAGGATTCTTCCTAGCTCATCACTGAATTGATCATTTTCTTGATTTGTGATTACCATCATCAGTACATTATTATTATTTGCCGCAATGGAAGGGAAATTACCAAGCAGAGGCTCTTTTAGTTGTCCATTTCTAAGTGCTTGGAAGCTGAATGGGGCAAGATAGGTTAAGTATGGAGCTGCTTCTCTTGCTGAAGACTCAAGCGCAGGAGCTACTGTAGTACCCCGCGGCTCGACATAAGCATTGAATTCTCCTGCTCTTTTCGGTTGCTGTGGAATATATAAGCGATACCCTACCGTTAATGCGCTGTTTGGTGATAAGCGGTTAACACTAGCCAACTGCTGATAAGACATACCAAATCTTCTGGAAATAGAAAATAGGCTGTCCCCTGGTTGAACCCAATAGAACCGTCCAACAATTGGGATGACAAGCGCTTGGCCGATAACCAGCTTATTAGGATTAGGTAAATTATTCGCCTCAACAATATTTGTTACGGTAGTTCCATAAGCTTGAGCAATGCCTGTCAACGTCTGGTTTGCCTGGACAACGTGTATCTGCATGGGAAAATCCCCTCCTGCTGTTAAGATTCCTTATTGCAGTCTATGTGTTAATTGGGGATGACATGATACTATTTTTTTCATACTTAAATATTTTTGCATCCATGACATTCTTCATCATGGTTAAGGCATAGCTATTATCTTGCTCATCTACCGAGGCAATGCAATTCTCTGGAACAATCAATGAATATTCTCTCATATAAGCATCATTTGCTGTGAAGAGTACACAAATATTGCCGGCAATACCTGTTAGGATAAGCTCATCCACCTTTAGCTGATGAAGCAGTGTATTCAAGGCAGTTCCATAAAAGGCTGAATGCTTTGGTTTAATTAAGAAGTAATCTTGCTCCTTTGGAGTAAGCAGGGTAAAAATAGTATCGTTGTATTCATTTGAGCAATATTCAATGATTTTGGCTAAATCGGCTTTCCATAAGCTATAATGATCATTGATATAAATTACAGGGATCTTAGATTTATGGCAATAATTCTTCAAGGCGGATATATTTTTTGCGATTAATGAAGCTTTTTCAGCTAAAATGGATCCGTGTTCGAATTGAAAGTCATTGATCATGTCGATTATTAAGAGTGCTTTAGATGAATTGTTCATATGTAACCTCTCTTTTTTTATAGTAATTAGTAATAAATGTGTCATTAGTTTAAGTAACTTAAGAAAATAAATTACACTTTTTAATAAAAACAATAGTAAGCACAGGGTGATAAATAATGAATGTAGAAAAAGATGATAATTATTTTATGAGAATTGCCATGGATGAAGCGAAAAGAGCAGGTAATCTTGGAGAGGTTCCTATAGGAGCTGTTGTTGTGCTAGATGGGGTAGTAATCTCAAAGGCACATAATTTGCGCGAGGCAGAGCAGAGAGCAATTGCTCATGCTGAGCTTTTGGCAATAGATTTAGCCTGTAAAGAAACAGGAAGCTGGAGATTGGATAATGCGACACTGTACGTTACGCTTGAGCCATGTGCAATGTGCTCGGGGGCAATTCTCCTTTCTCGAGTTAAAAAGGTAGTCTACGGTGCAAGTGATCCTAAGGGAGGATGTGCAGGCACTTTCATGAATCTTCTTCAGGATGACCGATTCAATCATCAGTGTGAGCTAGTATCTGGAGTACTAGAAAAGGAAACCGGCGAGCTATTAACAAACTTCTTCCGAGAACTTCGTGAAAGAAAAAAAGCGGAGAAGAAAAAAAGAGCAGAAAATAATATTACAAAAATTAACAGCTTATAATTATTGCTTTTTTGGTTGAATATAAGTATACTTAGTTTGTGTCCAAGATGACACATTAAATTTGGTATCAAGTTTGTCGTGCTAAGCGGGGAGGTAGCGGTGCCCTGTACTCGCAATCCGCTCTAGCGAGGCTGAACTCCTTTCTGAGGCTAGTATCCTGTAGGGTCTGCCTTAAGTAAGTGGTGTTGACGTCCGGGTCCTGCGCAATGGGAATCCATGAACTATGTCAGGTCCGGAAGGAAGCAGCATTAAGTGGACACCCCCATGTGCCGCAGGGTTGCCTGGACTGAGCTAACTGCTTAAGTAACGCTTATGGGTGCTAGTCGACGAAAGGTGCACGGCAGTTAAACTTTATAATAATAAAGACTCATTCTTGTGATAAGAGTGAGTCTTTTTAGTTATAAAAAGGAATACTACGGTTATGTATAAAAGTTTGTACCGTTGTTTTAATGTAAAAATACATATAGATAAGATATAATAAAAAGAGCGGAAAGAAAGGGGGGCAAGCATGAATTACCAAGCATTATATCGGGTATGGAGACCGCAGCAATTTATTGATGTAGTAGGTCAGGAACATATAACAAAAACACTCCAGAATGCCCTTCTTCAGCAAAAAACAACGCATGCATACTTATTCTCAGGCCCAAGAGGAACTGGTAAAACAAGTGCTGCCAAGATTCTTGCAAAAGCGGTAAACTGCGAAAGAGCTCCAATAAGTGAGCCGTGCAACGAGTGTGCTGCATGTAAAGGAATTACAGATGGCTCCATTCCAGATGTGATAGAAATAGATGCTGCTTCCAATAACGGAGTAGAGGAAATAAGGGATATTAGAGATAAAGTAAAATATGCCCCGAGTTCTGTCCCATATAAGGTTTATATAATAGACGAAGTGCATATGCTTTCTATTGGAGCATTCAATGCATTATTAAAAACATTAGAGGAACCACCTAAGCATGTAATCTTCATTTTGGCCACTACTGAGCCACATAAAATACCATTAACGATTATCTCCAGATGTCAACGCTTTGACTTTAGAAGAATTACAGCTCAATCGATTGTGAAGAGAATGAGGCTTATTATAGATGAATCTGGTATATCATGTGATGATAAGGCCCTCCAGATGATAGCTCGCGCAGCCGATGGTGGAATGCGGGATGCCTTGAGTTTGTTGGACCAAGCTATCTCTTACAGTCAAGATAGTGTAACTGTAGAAGATGCATTAACTGTTACAGGTGCTGTTTCACAAGGGTTTCTAAATGAACTGGCAAAAGCAGTTTATGAAAAAGATACTGTAAAAGGACTGCAATCGTTAGATGAATTGCTGTTTTCTGGAAAAGACCCATCCCGATTTATTGAAGACTTTATTTTCTTCTTTCGAGATATGCTGTTGTATAAAACTGCACCTAATTTGGAAGAGTCATTGGAGAGGGTTATGCTTGATGACGAATTCAGAGACTTAGCTGATCTTTATGGACAGGAGCAAATATATGAACTAATCAGCTTGTTGAACAAAACACAGCAGGATATGCGGTGGACAAATCATCCCAGAATTTTTCTAGAGGTAGCTATCGTTAAATTGTGTCAAATGGCAACTTCATTAAATGAATCCAGTGTTGGCGCACCGTCAAGCAGTGAAATACAAGGACTTATTTCTAAAATAAACAGTCTGGAAGAAGAATTAGCTAGAATACGACAGTCAGGTATAAGTAGCTCACCAGAGGAAGCTGCACCTCAGAAGAAGGTGAGGTCAAACCGAAAGGGATTCCAGGCACCTACTGGGAAAATCAATGAAATACTCAAAGCTGCAACGAAACAAGAGCTTCAAAATATAAAGAGCAATTGGGGAAATATGCTTGGACAACTCGTTAAAAACCAGATGAGATCGCAAGCGGCTCTCTTAAATGAAGCAGAACCGGTTGCTGCATCGACGGATTCGATTGTTATTAAATTTAAATATGAAATCCACTGTCAAATGGCATTAGATAATGTTAAATTTATAGAGACAATTACGTCTTCTCTTCAACAGCTTTTGGGAAGAAGCTATAAATTAGTAGGAGTCCCTGAAGAGCAGTGGTTAAAAATAAGGGAAGAATTCTTGAATAGCTCCCATCATTCAGGTTCGGGCGAAGAAGATGGTGAAAGCCAAGCGGAAGATCCGATCGTTTCTGAGGCCAAAAAATTATTTGGTGAAGAATTGCTTGAAGTGAAGGACTGATTGTTGAACCGAAATAGAAATTTGCATATTATATAAAATATGTAAATGAAATAAATAATTATAATTTTATGGAGGTATTCTTATGCGCGGAATGGGTAATATGCAAAATATGATGAAACAAATGCAAAAAATGCAAAAGAAAATGGCGGAAGCTCAAGAGGAGCTTGGAGACAAAAGAATTGAAGGTTCTGCTGGCGGTGGAATGGTAACTGTTGTTGTAACAGGACATAAAGAAATAGTAGATGTAGTGATAAAGGAAGAGGTTGTAGATCCGGAAGACGTAGAAATGCTCCAAGATCTTGTGCTAGCAGCTACAAATGACGCATTAAAGAAAGCGGATGAGTTAACAAACTCGACAATGGGGCAATTCACTAAAGGACTTAACCTTCCTGGAATGTTCTAAGGAGGAGTTCCATGCATTATCCTGAACCAATATCGAAGCTGATAGACAGCTTTATGAAATTGCCAGGAATCGGCCCGAAAACGGCTGCTCGACTGGCGTTTTTTGTATTGAATATGAAAGAAGACACTGTGTTAGACTTTGCGAAAGCACTCGTCAATGCAAAAAGAAACCTTACTTATTGTTCTGTTTGCGGTCATATAACAGATCAAGATCCATGCTATATTTGTGAGGATACAAGAAGAAATCGTAAAATAATTTGTGTAGTACAAGATCCAAAAGATGTTATAGCGATGGAAAAAATGAAGGAATTTGATGGTTTATATCATGTTTTACATGGTGCGATTTCTCCAATGGATGGTATTGGTCCTGAGGATATCAATGTTCCTTCCCTCATCAAACGTCTTCAGGAAAGTGATGTGGAAGAGGTAATAATGGCTACCAATCCAAATATTGAGGGAGAAGCTACAGCTATGTATATTTCTCGTTTACTAAAGCCATCAGGAATAAAAATTACAAGAATAGCACACGGTTTGCCTGTTGGCGGAGACCTAGAATATGCAGATGAGGTTACTTTATCTAAA
>NZ_RIBP01000004.1:942500-1005000 GCF_007273535.1 Niallia circulans | reverse complement strand
GACGGAAAGACCCCGTGGAGCTTTACTGTAGCCTGATATTGAATTTTGGTACAGCTTGTACAGGATAGGTAGGAGCCTTGGAAGCCGGAGCGCCAGCTTCGGTGGAGGCATTGGTGGGATACTACCCTGGCTGTATTGACATTCTAACCCGCACCCCTTATCGGGGTGGGAGACAGTGTCAGGTGGGCAGTTTGACTGGGGCGGTCGCCTCCTAAAAAGTAACGGAGGCGCCCAAAGGTTCCCTCAGAATGGTTGGAAATCATTCGTAGAGTGTAAAGGCACAAGGGAGCTTGACTGCGAGACCTACAAGTCGAGCAGGGACGAAAGTCGGGCTTAGTGATCCGGTGGTTCCGCATGGAAGGGCCATCGCTCAACGGATAAAAGCTACCCCGGGGATAACAGGCTTATCTCCCCCAAGAGTCCACATCGACGGGGAGGTTTGGCACCTCGATGTCGGCTCATCGCATCCTGGGGCTGTAGTCGGTCCCAAGGGTTGGGCTGTTCGCCCATTAAAGCGGTACGCGAGCTGGGTTCAGAACGTCGTGAGACAGTTCGGTCCCTATCCGTCGTGGGCGTAGGAAATTTGAGAGGAGCTGTCCTTAGTACGAGAGGACCGGGATGGACGCACCGCTGGTGTACCAGTTGTCTTGCCAAAGGCATAGCTGGGTAGCTATGTGCGGAAGGGATAAGTGCTGAAAGCATCTAAGCATGAAGCCCCCCTCGAGATGAGATTTCCCATAGCGTAAGCTAGTAAGATCCCTGAAAGATGATCAGGTTGATAGGTTTGAGGTGGAAGCATGGTGACATGTGGAGCTGACAAATACTAATAGATCGAGGACTTAACTAAAATGAAAAGCGGAAAAAGACCGCTTAAATCGGTAGGGTGTTGGAGCACACGAATAGCAGTCGTAAGACTGTGTGTGAGTGAGTGAAACAGCCGTACGATTTGGCTTTTGAAGCTGGACAAAAGATTACTTGGTTCTTGCTTTTCTTCTTATATGATTTAGTTTTGAGAGAACAACTCATAAAAACATAATAGTCTGGTGGCGATAGCGAGAAGGTCACACCCGTTCCCATACCGAACACGGAAGTTAAGCTTCTCAGCGCCGATGGTAGTTGGGGGCTCTCCCCCTGTGAGAGTAGGACGTCGCCAGGCACGAACAAAAGCATCTAGTACATTACTAGATGCTTTTTTGTTTTTAAGCTTGGCGCCTTTGCAGGGCATAATGAGCAGCATTTTTTAGCTTTTGGACATAGAATTTATATTTGACATCATTAGTTTTTGTGTTCAACATTTCATGTTCACAATCCGTACAGATAAGTGACTGGTAAAGATGGATACCAGTTATTTTTTTCTGCCCACAAAATAAACATTCCTCCACATAAGGCTGGACTAGCTTCTGAGATTCAGTACTCAATCAATTCCACCTCCCTAAAATCATTGTAGCCAACAATTTAAACATGTATACAAAATTCAGATAACTTAAAAGTGTCACTTTGAATTAATTGAGGTCAATGTGCACATTTTATTCAAAGTTGCTCCAATGGTACAATAAAGAGAAGCAAAAAAGGAAAAGAGGAAATATCGTGCAGGAAAAGACGCCTTTATATACTAGGTTAGAAGAATTCGTCAAAAATAAACCAATATCATTCCACGTTCCAGGCCATAAGAATGGTATGCTTATGCAAAAGCAAGCATTTATAAAGAATGCGTGGAACTATGATGTAACGGAGCTTAGCGGACTTGATGACCTGCATTCAGCCAGTGGTGTTATATTAGAGGCAGAAATGCTACTTACAGAGTTATATCAAACTAAAAGAAGCTATTTCTTAGTTAACGGTTCTACCGTAGGTAATTTAGCAATGATTATGTCTACAGTGGAAGAAGGAGAACAAGTCCTTGTACAAAGGAATAGCCACAAATCAATAATGAACGGGATAAAGCTTGCAAAGGGTAGGCCAATTTTGTTAAATCCTAGCTATGATAGTAACTGGAAAGTAGAAGGCACTGTTTCATGTGAAACAATTATAGAGGCAATACAAAAATATCCGAATGCAAAGATACTTATACTTACTTCTCCTAATTATTATGGTATGGTTGGAGAACTTGGGAAAATAATTGAGATTGCACATAAACACAGTTTGACTGTATTGGTTGATGAAGCTCATGGAGCCCATTTCATAGGCTCATCAGACTTCCCAGCTTCAGCTGTCAGGCTTGGAGCAGATATAGTTGTTCAATCTGCACATAAAACATTGCCAGCCTTAACGATGGGTTCGTATCTTCATTTTAATACAAACAAGATTTCCATGAATAAACTGCAAACATACTTAGGTATCCTTCAATCGAGCAGTCCTTCTTATGTGATTATGGCATCTCTTGATTTGGCGAGAAGCTATTTGGGTACATATAAAGAGGAGGACAGTGCCTATTTATTAGCAGAAGCTGCAAAGTTTAAAGAAATGCTATCAGCCTTAAAACAACTAGAAGTAATGGTATATAATGGACAGACTGTTGATCCGTTAAAACTGACGATTCAGAGTAGATGCGAATTGTCTGGTTTTGAGCTTCAGAAGAAATTTGAGGAAGCAGGAATATATTGTGAAATGGCAGACTTACATAATGTACTTTTAGTACTTCCACTATTAAAAAGTCAGATGGAATACCCATTTGAAGCTGCTTTTGAAAAAATAAAGAATGCTGTTAGTTTATTTACTCCACGGCTATTGCCAGCAGAGGAAGATAAAGGTGCACCTATAAATCTATATACTAATATTGTAGAATTAAAGTTAAACGATTTAGAGCAAATTAATTATGCTAAGCAGGAAATAAGGCTAGAGGATTCAATGCATATGATTAATGCTGAACCTATCATTCCTTATCCTCCAGGTATACCATTATTAATGCCTGGAGAAGAGATAACAAATCTGCATATCCAAAAACTGAAGACATTGGTTAGTAATGGCTGTAGATTTCAAGGGAACTCATCCATATATGAAGATAAAATAACTGTTTTTATAAAGAATTAAGGAGATTGACATGACAAAAGGGATTTTTATTACGATGGAGGGGCCAGAAGGCGCCGGAAAAACAACCATTTTAGAAATGCTTTATGAGCATTATATAGAGAAAGGCATAAAAATAGTAAAAACAAGAGAACCAGGGGGCATCAGGATTTCAGAAAAAATCCGTGAAATAATATTAAACCCTGATCATACTGAAATGGATGGCAGGACTGAGGCGTTATTGTATGCTGCTGCAAGAAGACAGCATTTAGTTGAGAAAGTTATTCCGGCATTAGAGGATGGTGCTGTAGTTCTTTCTGATCGTTTTATTGACAGTTCACTTGCTTACCAAGGATATGCAAGAGGTATTGGCATAGAGGAAATTTGGAAGATAAATGAATTTGCCATTGGAGAAGTAATGCCTGACTTAACACTGTATTTTGATCTTGATCCAGAAATAGGCCTAGCGAGAATAAATAAATCAAATAACCGTGAGGTAAACAGACTTGATTTAGAGCAGTTAGATTTTCACCAACGCGTTCAAGAGGGGTATTACAAAGTTATTGATAAATTCCCGGGAAGACTTCATAAAATTGAGGCATCTCAAGGAGTAGAAGATGTTTTTAAACAATCATTATGTGCTATTGATGCCATACTGAATAGGTAAATAGAGCTTTCATTTTTCCATTTATATATGTCTGTTTTAATATTTATTGTTATAATAGGAAAAAGCAGTAATTCTGGTAAAACTATAATAAAGGGGTTGGATAAAATGAAATTGATTTTAACAGTAATCCAAGATAAAGACAGTGCTAAGTTATTGAATGCTCTTGTAGAGCATAACTTTAGAGCTACTAAATTGGCTAGTACCGGTGGATTTTTGAAATCAGGAAATACTACCTTTATGATAGGAACAGAAGATATTCGCGTGGAAAAGGCGCTGCAAATAATAAAAGAGAACTGCCAATCACGAGATCAGCTAGTTGCACCAGTTTCACCTATGGGAGGGAACGCTGATTCGTATGTACCGTATCCAGTTGAGGTGGAGGTAGGCGGAGCAACTGTATTTGTATTGCCTGTAGAGCAGTTTAAGCAATTCTAATATGGTTGGAGCGTAAGGATAATACCTCTAAATATAAAGGATTTTTTATGATGCTTTTATCGGAGGAAACAAATGAAAATAAATAAAGACATTCGTGTAAATACAGATGCATCAAAGCAAGAGATAAAAAGTGGGCAAGTTGAAACAAAATTTCGTGAGCTTGTCACAAAACAAAATGAAAAGCTACAGACAGGTCAGTTGCATGCACTAATGAAAAATATTGATGATACTGGCACTAGACTGGGCAGATCGCAAAATTTAAAAGACCTGAATAAGTTTAAGTCACTGGTCAAGCAATTTGTTAAAGAAGCAGTTGATTTTGGTATAGGATTAAAAAAAGAAAAATCATGGGACCATTTCGGACAAGGACGTGATTTAAGTGTCGTCCAAGTTATTGATGATAAACTAGTTGAGCTTACAGAGGAAGTCATGAGTAAGGAAAAGAATAGTTTAAACATCCTAGGGAAAATTGGAGAAATAAAAGGGTTATTAATTAATATATATACGTAAGAGAGTGATCGTCTTGATAAAAACATGGGAACAGCTTGAACAGGAGCAGCCGATTGTTTTAAGAATGGTACGAAATAGCCTTCAAAAAGGCCGTTTAGCGCATGCCTACCTATTAGAAGGAATGAGAGGAACAGGCAAAAGAGACGTTAGCCAAATCCTTACGAAAAGTATTCTTTGTGAAAGGGCTATTGAAGGTTATAAGCCCTGTGAGGAATGTTCAAACTGCAAGAGAATTAATAATAACAACCATCCGGACGTACATATAGTCGAGCCGGATGGCTTATCTATTAAGAAAAACCAAATTCAAAGCTTACAGGAAGAGTTTTCAAAAACAGGTGTTGAGTCAAGGCAGAAAATTTATGTAATTATACATGCAGACAAGATGACAACAAATGCTGCAAACAGTTTGCTGAAATTCCTTGAAGAACCACATGCAGATACTACAGCAATTCTTTTAACTGAACAAATACATCAGATTCTCCCAACCATTTTATCGAGGTGCCAAGTACTGTCATATACACCTCTCTCCCCATTAAAAATGCAGGAGCAGCTCAAGGCAGATGGAATGAAGGCAAGTGATGCACCAATAATTGCGCAAATTACCAATGATTATGATGAAGCGTTTATGCTAAGTTCTGATGAATGGTTTGTACAAGCGCAAAAAATAGTGGTAAAATTATATATGACTCTTAAAGGAAATCCTTTAGAAGCATTAGTTGCCCTTCAAAGAGAGTGGTTTGTCCATTTTAAAGAGAAAGATCAGTATGATAGGGGATTAGATTTACTGTTGCTGCTATTTAAGGATTTATTGTATATCCAGTTAGGTAAGGATAAACAAATAGTCTTTGTTAATGAGCGGTCACAGTTAGAAGAGCTTGCGCTTAAAACATCATCCCAAATGCTGACAGAACAAATGACATCCATCTTTGAAGCAAAACGAAAGCTGCAGGGTAATATGAATCCACAGTTATTGATGGAACAGCTTGTATTGAAGCTGCAGGAGGGATCTTCAGTTGTATAATGTTGTAGGAATCCGCTTTAAAAAAGCTGGAAAAATATATTACTTTGATCCGAATGAAATGGATATCCAAAAAGGGGATTTCGTGATCGTAGAGACAGTGCGTGGAGTAGAATATGGGAAAGTTGTAATTGCTCCTAAGCAGGTTGACGAAAATGATGTAGTCTTGCCTCTGAAAAAGGTGCTCCGAATCGCGGATCAAAAAGATCAATTGATTGTAGAGGAAAACCGGATTGCAGCAAAGGAAGCATATGAGGTTTGCTGTGAAAAGGTAAGTCTGCATGAGTTAGATATGAAGCTAGTAGATGTTGAATATACATTTGACCGCAATAAAGTAATTTTTTATTTTACCGCAGATGGCAGAGTGGATTTTCGCGAGTTAGTGAAGGATCTAGCTGCCATATTCAGGACTAGGATAGAGCTGCGTCAGATTGGTGTTCGAGATGAAGCAAAAATGCTTGGCGGCATTGGACCATGCGGAAGAATGCTTTGCTGCTCGACATTCTTAGGTGACTTTGAACCAGTATCAATCAAGATGGCTAAAGACCAGAATCTTTCTTTGAATCCAACCAAAATCTCAGGACTTTGCGGCAGGCTGATGTGCTGTCTTAAGTATGAGAATGATGAATATGAATCTGCGAAAGAACAGCTTCCAGATTTAGGGGAATGGATATCAACACCTGATGGAAGAGGAAAAGTCGTAGGATTAAATATATTAGAACGTGTACTCCAAGTGGAAATTTCTGAACAAGAACGAGTGCTTGAATATACTTTGGAAGAAATACTGCAAAAAGATACTGTTTCAGTTCAATCCACGGATTAATGAGGTGGAAGAGTGGATAAAAAAGAAATCTTTGATTCAGTAATAAATATGGAAAGCCAAATTGGTCATTTATATCAACAATTAGGTGAACTTAAGCAGCATGTAGCCGAATTGATTGAGGAAAATAATACACTAACGCTTGAAAATGAAAATTTAAGAAGGCATTTGGAAAGTCAGTCCCAAGCAGGCAAGGAACAAAAGGAACAGACTAAAAAGAAACACCGAAAGTCCACTAAGCATATAGAAGAAAAACACATGGATATTGGAGAAGGATATGATAATCTAGCTAGGCTTTATCAAGAAGGTTTTCATATTTGTAACCTTCATTTCGGAAGCCCAAGAAAAGACGGAGATTGCTTGTTTTGTCTTTCCTTCCTTAATAAAAAATAGGGTTTGTCCTTCAAAAAAGGGCACCCTATTTTTTTAGGTGTTAAATTAGTTCAGTAAGTATAGGCAGAATGATTATTATTAAGTATATTTAGGTAATATTATAGAATACATAACAAAATGGAGGTAGCATAATTGGTTCAGCTAATAGGAGATGAGAGGCTTGACTACTTGTTGGCAGAAAAGCTGAAAATTATTCAAAGTCCAACCGTATTTTCTTTTTCTTTAGATGCAGTATTATTGGCAAACTTTGCATCAGTGCCTATCGCAAAAGGAAAGATAGTGGATCTTTGCAGTGGAAATGGTGTAATCCCGTTATTCTTGAGTTTAAGAACAAAAGCTTCAATTATAGGGGTAGAAATTCAGGAGCGGTTATATGATATGGCATGCAGAAGTGTTGCCTATAATAAATTGGAAGATAATATTGAAATGGTCAATGGAGATATCAAGGATGCACCAGCACAGCTTGGTTTTGAGAAATACGATGCAGTCACTTGCAACCCGCCGTATTTTCAAACAGACTCACTTGAGGAACGAAATGTAAACGAGCACTTGGCCATTGCAAGACATGAAATAATGTGTACACTTGAAGATACTATTCGCTCAGCAAGCCAGCTAGCAAAGCAGGGTGGAAAGGTTTCGTTTGTACATAGACCAGGAAGACTGCTTGATATCATTACATTAATGAGGGCATATCGAATAGAACCAAAAAGGATTAGGTTTGTTTATCCAAAAGAGGGTAAGGAAGCAAATATACTGCTATTGGAAGGTATTAAGGATGGGAAACCTGATTTGAAAGTATTACCCCCTTTATATGTTTATAAAGGCTTGAATGAGTACACAGAAGAAATGGCTAGTATTTTATATGGAGACAACTAACCACTATTTTTATGTCCTGTTATGTAAGGATAATACATATTATGCAGGCTACACAAATAATCTTGAAAAGCGCCTTAAAACACATAATGAAGGAAAAGGGGCTAAGTATACGAGAGCAAGATTGCCTGTGCAATTGATTTACCATGAAGTGTTTTTGGATAAATCACAGGCTTTAAAAGCAGAGTATGCCTTCAAGCAGTTGAACCGAAAAGGAAAAGAGTCTTATATGAGGAAGGAAAATGGTGTTAAACATGTGGCAGCAAAAAAGCTATAAAAATGATGGCGGGCTTCTTTACTTAGTTCCGACTCCAATTGGCAATTTAGAAGATATGAGCTTTCGAGCTGTTAGGATTTTAAAGGAAGCAGATGTCATTGCAGCTGAGGATACGCGTAATACAAAAAAACTATGCAATCATTTTGAAATAACCACTACAATTGTAAGCTATCACGAGCATAATAAGGAAGCAAGCGGTCGCAAGCTGATTGAGACACTTCAAGCTGGAAAGACTGTGGCCCTTGTCAGTGATGCTGGAATGCCAACAATTGCTGATCCAGGCTACGAACTTGTCGTTGCAGCAGTGGAAAGCAAACTGC
The DNA here is from genome assembly GCF_007273535.1 of Niallia circulans. Lineage (NCBI taxonomy): Bacteria > Bacillati > Bacillota > Bacilli > Caryophanales > Bacillaceae > Niallia > Niallia circulans. The sequence goes on along the minus strand of NZ_RIBP01000004.1, from coordinate 996,681 downwards.
CTGTCATTCCACTGCCGGGAGCAAATGCGGCATTAACTGCTTTGATTGCATCAGGATTGCCAACACATCCCTTTTACTTCTACGGGTTTCTTAACAGACAAAAAAAGGAGAAGAAAAAGGAGCTGGAAGCATTAAAGAATATATCTGGAACAGTTCTATTATATGAGTCTCCCCACCGGTTAAAGGAAACCTTACAGTTGATAAAGGATATTTTAGGCGACAGAAATATCTCCTTATGCAGAGAATTAACGAAGATTTATGAGGAGTTCATAAGAGGAACAATAGATGAAGTAATCGACTGGGCAAATACTGATGAGATACGAGGCGAATTTTGTATCGTTATTGAAAAGGGAGAAGCAGTAGAAGTTTCAGATGAACAATGGTGGACAAGCCTTACAATTGTAGAGCATGTAAATCATTATATAAAAGTAGACGATTTACAGGCAAAAGAGGCCATTAAGCGTACCGCTGTTGATCGAAGCATGCCAAAACGGGAAGTTTATCAAGAATATCATATAGATTAAAAAAGCATGGGCTTCTTAAGAGGCCCATGCTTTTTTATTATTATTTAGAAAGTTCAAATGAACTTTTGATTTCGTTGATAAGTTGTTCTGCACCTTCACGGCTTAGAATTAATTTTCCATCTGCAAGTGTTAGGTTATCATCAGAAACTTCACCTGTTACTTGGCAAGTCATGTTTGGTTTATATTTTTTCAAGATGATTTTTTCATCATCCACGTAAATTTCTAGAGCATCCTTTTCAGCAATTCCCAATGTACGTCTTAATTCGATAGGTATTACAACACGTCCCAATTCGTCAACTTTACGAACAATTCCAGTAGATTTCATTTCCTTTTCTCCTCCCGATAAACCTTATATATATTTTTTTCGATAATATTCGACAAATTTCTTTGTTTGTATATATAATACCAGCCATTCCCATATACGTCAATTATTTTATTTTTAAAGGGTGATAACATAAAAGAATTCCTTTGTTTATAGGTTAAATAGCACATTATATATACTTTAAATACCAGAAAAAGCTTATAAATGTAAAAACAAAATAATTTTTTTTTAGAGTAAAAAAGAATTAGAATTCGACAAAAAACAACATTATTTATGTCGAATTATACGTTAAATATATAGAACAAATATAGGAGTTATAATGAAACAGTTAAGCACTTGCAGCCAGTTGCAAAAACTTTGGATTTTGGGTATATTTTGAGGGGATATAAGGGCAAAATGGCAATGATTAGCTTCCTTTTTTTATGACATATCATGAAAAAACAGGAAGTCTACAAAAATACCATAAAATTTCAGGAGCAATTATATAACTTCTAGTTTTAAGATTAGAGCAAGTATTGATACAATAAGTATTATGCATATTACATAAGCAATAATTTTAGGAGGGAAAAAGTTGAAAGAGCAAGATACTTTCTATATAACAACCCCAATATATTATCCTAGCGGAAATCTACATATTGGACACGCCTACACAACTGTTGCAGGAGATGCAATGGCAAGATATAAGCGACTTAAAGGATTCGATGTTCGTTACCTAACAGGTACAGATGAGCATGGTCAAAAAATTCAGCGTAAAGCAGAGGAAGCTGGAATCACCCCTCAGGAATATGTTGACGGTATTGTGGCAGGGATTAAGGAGCTTTGGGACTCAATGGATATTTCCTATGATGACTTTATCCGTACAACGGAAAAAAGACATACAGAAGTAGTCAGCAAGATGTTCCAAAAGCTTGTTGAACAAGGTGATATTTACTTGGATGAATACCAAGGCTGGTACTCTGTGTCTGATGAAACATACTACACAGAGCTTCAGCTTGTAGATCCAATATATGATGAAAACGGCAAAATTATCGGTGGAAAAAGCCCTGATAGCGGTCACGCAGTGGAACTGGTAAAAGAAGAATCTTACTTTTTCAGAATGGGCAAATATGCGGACAGACTTCTTAAGTTTTATGAGGAAAATCCAGAGTTTATCCAGCCAGAATCCCGCAAAAATGAAATGATTAATAACTTTATTAAACCAGGACTAGAGGATTTGGCTGTTTCTCGTACAACCTTTGACTGGGGAATTAAAGTACCTGGGGACCCTAAGCATGTTGTATATGTTTGGATTGATGCATTATCTAACTACATTACAGCATTAGGATATGGTTCTGAAAATGACTCGCTTTATAAGAAGTTTTGGCCGGCAAATGTCCATTTAGTTGGAAAAGAGATCGTCCGTTTCCATACAATATATTGGCCAATCATGTTGATGGCACTTGATTTACCATTGCCTAAGAAGGTTTTTGCTCATGGGTGGATATTGATGAAGGATGGGAAAATGTCCAAGTCAAAAGGAAATGTAGTAAATCCTGTTACATTAATCGAAAGATATGGTCTTGATGCATTGCGTTATTATTTGCTGCGTGAGGTACCATTCGGTTCTGACGGTGTATTCACTCCAGAAGGATTTGTTGAAAGAGTAAACTTTGATCTGGCAAACGACTTAGGAAACCTGTTAAACAGAACGGTTGCAATGATCAACAAGTATTTTGATGGAGTAGTGCCTGATTACAAGGGATCTGAAGGAAACTTTGAAAAGTCACTTGTAGAAGCACACGAGGAAACAAAAGCATTATATGAAAAACATATGGATAATATGGAGTTTTCTGTAGTACTTACTAATCTATGGCAGCTTATCAGCAGAAATAATAAATACATCGATGAAACACAGCCATGGGTTCTTGCTAAAGAAGAAAGAACGGAAGAACTTGCAACAGTAATGGTTCATCTTGCAGAGTCATTAAGAAGAATTGGTGTTCTGTTAAAACCATTCCTGACAAAAACACCTGATAGAATCTTCCAACAGTTGAATATTCAACCTGAAGAACTGAAAACTTGGTCAAGTCTTGACGAGTTTGGAGCAATCCCATCAGGTACAAAGGTAGAAAAGGGAGAGCCTATTTTCCCAAGACTTGATATTGCCGAAGAAGTGGAATACATCAAAAAGGAAATGCAAGGACCTGCAGTAGTAGAAGAGAGCAAGGAAAAACAACCAGAAAAGCAGGAAGTTCCTGAAACAGAAGAAATTTCAATTGATGATTTCATGAAAATAGACTTAAGGGTTGCACAAGTCCTTCAAGTAGAACCTGTAAAAAAAGCGGATAAGTTGCTGAAGCTGCAGCTGGATTTAGGATATGAAAAAAGACAAGTTGTATCAGGCATTGCGCAATATTATAAGCCAGAGGAGCTTGTAGGCAGACGAGTTATTTGCGTTACAAACCTTAAGCCTGTTAAGCTAAGAGGCGAATTATCACAAGGCATGATCCTTGCTGGAAGCCAGGATGGAGTTCTGTCGATTGCATCAGTAGATGAATCGCTTCCATTAGGCTCAAAAGTTAAATAATAAAAGCTGGAGAAACATAGAAATTGCGTTTATTAAGCATATTTCTATGTTTTTCTGTCCAATGGGGGATATCTAGCTAGCAATTAAGGGAATAAGAAAGAAATATGACTAATCGCGATAAGGAAAGGATTTATTATGTTATTTGATACACACACACATTTAAATGCAGACCAATTTGATGAAGATTTAGAAGAAGTAATCAACCGTGCAATGGAAGCCGGAATGGAAAAAATGGTTGTAGTCGGCTTCGATCGTCCAACAATTACAAGAGCAATGGAATTAGTGGAGCAATACGATTTTATCTATGCTAGTGTCGGTTGGCATCCTGTAGATGCTATTGATATGACAGAAGAGGATTTAAATTGGATTGAATCATTGGCAAGTCACCCAAAGGTAGTTGCTATTGGAGAAATGGGTTTGGATTATTATTGGGACAAGTCTCCTAAGGATATCCAAAAGGAAGTGTTCAGAAAGCAAATTCATTTAGCGAAAAAAGTGAAGCTTCCAATTATCATTCATAACAGGGAAGCAACCGCTGACATTGTGGAGATTCTTAAAGCGGAAGGTGCCTCAGAGGTTGGGGGTATTATGCATTGTTACGGAGGAAGTGTTGAGACAGCAATGCAATGCATCGACATGAATTTTTATATCTCTTTAGGGGGAACTGTCACTTTCAAAAATGCCAGAAAACCTAAGGAAGCGGCAGCAGCTATTCCGCTGGATAAACTGCTTATTGAAACTGATTGCCCATACCTTGCACCGACTCCATACAGGGGCAAAAGAAATGAACCGAGTTATGTAAAACTTGTCGCTGAGGAAATTGCAGCGATAAAAGGGATCAGTTTTGAAGAAGTTGCTGCTAAAACTACGGAAAATGCCAAAAAACTATTCGGCATAAAGTGATAAGAGATGCTGTCGAATAATTGTATAGCTTGTCCTAATATTACTTTGTTCTAAGAAGTTCTACATTGCTTCCTTTTCTCATAGAATGTTCATGTCGAGATTTCTTTCTTTCCTTTCCTGGAGTTTTTTTGCATAATAGGAGATACGTTCAAAGAATGTAGAAGGGTTGACAGCAGACACGATACTCTATATAATCACTCCGAGAGAAAAGGAGGCGTTTTTCATCGTAATCCAAAACATGAAAAGCCTGTTTTCCAAATCTTTGAGCACAAAGAAAATATTCATTCTTATTGCTAGCTTCATAGTTTTTATAAGTGGTTTAGGGTTTGTTATTTACGAATCAACGAAAAAAACTGTGGCGCTGACATTGGATGGAAAAGAGAAGGTCATCGAAACGCACTCATCCACTATTCAAGATATATTTGATGAACTTGATATTGCCATAAGCTCAGAAGATGAGGTGTCTCCCCCGTTAGATGCAAATGTAGCTGACGAGATGGAGGTTGTTTGGAAGCAAGCAAAACAGGTTGAATTGAGCAAAGACGACGAGAAGAAAACGGTATGGACAACAGCAGAAACGGTTAAGGAGTTTCTCAAAGAACAAAAAATCTCTTTGAATGAGCACGACAAGGTCAATCAGAAGCAGAATAACGATATAAAGAACAATATGGAGATTGTTGTACATACTGCATTTCCAGTTACACTAGTAGACGCAGGATCGAAAAAAGAACTATGGTCCACTTCGACTACGGTCGCTGACTTTTTAAAACAACAGGAGATATCACTTACGAAATTAGACCGAGTTGAGCCAGATCTAAAGGAAGTAGTGAACAAGAAGGACGCTGTAGAAATTACACGTATAGAAAAGGTCACCGATGTAGTGGAACAACCGATTAATTATGCTGTTGTGACCCAAAAGGATGATAGCCTTGAAAAGGGTGCAGAAAAGGTAATAAAAGAAGGCAAAAACGGTGTAATGTCGAAAACCTTTGAAGTTACTTTAGAAAACGGTAAAGAAGTTTCGAGAGATCTGCTTAGTGAAAAACAAGTTAAAGAAAAACAGGACAAAGTAGTGGCAGTTGGAACTATTGAAGTTACCCAAGTTGCTTCCCGTGGCGAAAATGTCAGTGAGGAAGGCACAGAACTTTATGTTAATTCCACTGCATATACAGCAAGCTGCAGCGGTTGTTCTGGACATACCGCTACTGGAATTGATCTTAAGTCAAATCCTAATGCAAAAGTAATTGCCGTTGACCCAAGCGTTATACCGTTAGGAACAAAGGTTTACGTGGAAGGCTACGGATACGCTATTGCTGGTGATACTGGTGGTGCTGTGAAAGGGAAGAAAATCGACGTCTTTTTCCCAACGAAGGCAGAAGCTTATCGCTGGGGAAATAAACAGGTAAGAATCAAGATTTTAAAGTAACCTTTTAGACTTCTTACTTGCATGTGTTTGTTAGTGTCTGCCAAAACCTAATACACATTGAACATCTACTATTAGCACATCTTTAACAGAGGAATTATTCCTCTGTTTTTTTCTTTTTTAACGGATTTTGTTGAAAAGAAAAATTTGAGCTATAATAACCTTTAGAATTCATTTAACTCTTTCTATAATATATAGACGTTTAATGTTACAAAAATGTTTCATTTTTTTTGCAAATCTTAATTTTTTTTTTGGAGGCTTCATGAAACTTAAAGAAATCATTGTAGTGGAAGGAAGAGATGACACTACCGCTGTCCAAAGGGCAGTTGATGCTGATACAATTGAAACAAATGGTTCTGCTATAAGTATGGAAACAATTGCGGCAATAAAGCTGGCTAATGAAACAAGAGGAGTTATTGTACTGACAGATCCAGACTTTCCTGGCCAAAAGATACGCAATACTATAGAAAGACATGTGCCAAGCTGTAAACATGCTTTCATTGCAAAAGATAAAGCTCTGCATAAACATGGGAAGGGCGTTGGAGTAGAGCACGCCTCTGTAGAAGTAATCAGGGAGGCGCTTAAGGATGCTCATCACATGGAAGAAGGCATTATAGAGCAAATTACTAAGGAAGACTTGCTGGATGCACAGCTAGTTGGCGGTCCGGGGTCAAGGGAACGCAGAGAGAAGCTCGGCAGGATATTAAAAATAGGGTATACAAATGGCAAACAGCTTCATAAAAGGCTGATGATGTTTAACATCACCAAGCAAGACTTTGCAGCAGCGGTAAATGCTATTTGGCAGGAGGAAAAAGATGTATAAAGATATAGCGACACCTGTAAGAACAAAAGCAATTTTAGAAAAGTATGGTTTCTCATTCAAAAAGAGTTTAGGTCAGAACTTTTTAATTGATACAAATATCTTAAGAAATATTGTGGACCATGCAGAGTTGTCAGAGTCATCAGGTGCAATTGAAGTTGGACCAGGTATTGGAGCCTTAACAGAGCAATTGGCAAAGCGGGCTAAAAAGGTAGTTGCATATGAGATTGACCAGCGTTTACTGCCGATTTTAAGTGAAACACTCGAGCCGTACCCAAATGCTAAAGTAATCCATTCTGATGTATTGAAAGCAAATGTAAAGGAAATGATTGAACAGGAATTTGCAGGCATAGATGATATTATGCTTGTTGCAAACTTGCCTTACTATGTAACAACACCAATCATCATGAAAATATTAGAGGAGAATCTGCCTCTACGTGGAATTGTTGTTATGCTTCAGAAGGAAGTGGCTGACCGTATTTCAGCTAAACCAAGCACAAAGGAGTATGGTTCACTGTCTATAGCGATACAATACTATACAGTTCCAGAGGTTGTAATGATTGTTCCTAAGACAGTTTTTGTGCCACAGCCAAATGTCGATTCTGCCGTTATCAGGCTAACGATAAGACAAAAGCCACTTGTTGAAGTTAAAAGTGAGGAATTCCTCTTCCGTGTGACTAGAGCGAGCTTTGCACAAAGAAGAAAAACAATCCTTAACAATTTAACGAGCCAACTCGACAACGGCAAGGAGAAAAAAGATTCTATACTATCTGCCTTGCAAGCTGCCGGAATTGAGCCTTCAAGGCGTGGAGAATCTCTCTCCATTGAAGAGTTCGCTGCACTTAGTGATGCATTGTATGAGTCTTTCTAAAAGTGTATAGTACGGTAAACAGTCAGTTTCCTTACGATGGGGCTGACTGTTTTATTTTATTTGGAGGTTATATGAAACCTTAAATTGCTCCTCACATCTTTCTGGACCTTTGCATAGGTTAATGAGAGATAAATAAGACACATAGCCCATTCTTAAGACAGGGGCATACTGGAGTGACGACTAGTGAGCATAAATATCATGGATATCGTCGGCAGAAAATCCTATCATTGCGATTTAGCTTTTCGAATTATTGATATAAAGGAAGAAAATGGACGGAAAAGCGCTGTTTTATATGGAGAGGATTTCCGTCTTATCGCAGACGCTCCTTTTGAGGACTTAATTTCTATCAATAAGCCGATGCAGAGGAAGATGGCTCAGGAGATACAGTTTTTAGAGCAACAGTCATTAGAACTTTTTAGGCAGGATGTAAATCTGCTGAATAGGAAACAGGAGTATTCGTCGACAGATGCATACAGTAAACCATTTAATTATTTTCAAATGCCAGGGAAGGTATTACATTTAGACGGGGATCCGAACTATTTAAAGAAATGCCTTGATTTATACGAGAAAATAGGGATTCCCGTAACAGGTATTCATTCTAACGAAAAGGAAATGCCAGGAAAAATCACGAAACTGCTTGAGTACTATCGACCAGATATACTCGTAATAACCGGTCATGATGCCTATTCAAAGTCATTGGGTGATAAAGCAGACTTAAATGCTTATCGCCACTCAAAGTACTTTGTGCAGACAGTCAGAGAGGCTCGCAAAAAAATCCCTCACTTAGATCAACTCGTTATTTTTGCTGGTGCATGTCAATCCCACTTTGAATCTTTAATCCATGCAGGCGCGAACTTTGCTAGCTCTCCTTCAAGAGTTAATATTCACGCTCTTGATCCGGTGTATATTGTAGCAAAAATAAGCTTTACGCCTTTCATGGAGAGAGTTAATGTTTGGGATATACTGCGAAATACACTGACAGGGGAAAAAGGCCTTGGCGGAATAGAAACAAAGGGAGTACTGCGTACAGGCATGCCTTATAACACGAATCCACCTGAATAGATAAATAGAAATATTATAAAAACAACGATAGTTGCAATACAGCTTTGGCATAATCAAAATAGGCTGACTCTTAAAGAGAGCAGCCTATTTTTTATTTAAAAAAAGAGTTTGTAAATTTAAAAAAATATAGATACATAATTATCCCAGTATGGGAAAAAATAAGATTGTTGAAAAATAGGAGAAAAATAAGAATAAAAAATATTGACAACTTCTAAAAGAGACTGTTATAATTTATATTTTTGTTTGACTCTGTTGTGTCAGTGTGATATACTTTACACAGTGAGGTGGACCGAATATGGCAAAAACATTATCAGATATTAAAAAAGCTCTTGATTCGAATTTAGGGAAGAGATTAATGCTAAAGGCTAATGGTGGTCGTCGTAAAACGATTGAACGTTCCGGTGTACTAGCTGAAACATATCCTTCTGTGTTTGTAGTAGAGTTAGATCAGGATGAAAATGCATTTGAACGGGTATCGTACAGTTATGCAGATGTTTTAACAGAAACGGTTCAAATTACCTTCTTTGAAGATACATCAGGACAAGTTGCTCTAAGCTAATATATATTATGGAGACTAGCAGTTACCAATCGGTTGCTGCTTTTTTCATGGAGAAATCTAAAAAAACTGGAAACAGATTCAACACATGATTTAAAAACAGGGTTACATACTAAACTTACCGTGAATAATGAAAGGAGAGGTTTTTAAGTTGAGTAGACGACGAGGAGTTATGTCAGAAGGTTTAAAAGAAGAATTAGCAAAAGAGCTAGGGTTCTATGATGTTGTCCAAAAGGATGGATGGGGTGGTATCCGAGCAAAGGATGCAGGAAACATGGTCAAGCGGGCAATAGAAATTGCAGAACAAAGTCTTCTGAATAATCAAAAGTAGTCTTATTTTTGTACCTTTAAGTTAAATCCCTGTTTGCTAAGTTCAGCATTAACTATCAAGGATTTATTCACGGTATTAGGTTTAACTCTGCATTCTAAAGGGATGTGGAGTTAGGTCTTTTTTTGCACCTTTTTTCAGACACAAGAAAAACCCCTGAATTTTCTTGGGAAAACATAAATGATATTTAGTATTTTGCTTAATATGACAAATTTTATGGTAAAATCACTATAGCCATAAAACACTGTGAAATTATTTGTAAACAAAAACACAAAGCATAGGATGCTTCTTTGTTAATGTTTCATACATAGAGGAATTAGGTTATTATTTCAGTCATTCTTTTTATTTCCTGTTGTATGGTACAATAGGACGAAAAAGCGGACAATGAAAATGTTAAGTAGGTGGAAATATTGAAGCTTTTGGTGAAAGCACCAGCTAAAATCAACTTATCGTTGGATGTATTGAATAAAAGGCCAGATGGCTATCATGAAGTAGAAATGATCATGACGACCATTGACCTTGCTGACAGAATTGAACTTATTCTGGAGGAAAAGGATATTATAAAAATAAATTCCCTTAATCGATTTGTGCCAGATGACCAACGGAATCTTGCTTATCAAGCAGCAAATCTATTAAAGAAAAAGTTTGATGTTAAAAAGGGAGTTACAATAAAGATCGAAAAGAACATTCCAGTTGCTGCAGGTCTTGCAGGGGGAAGCAGTGATGCTGCTGCAGTTTTGAGGGGGTTGAATAAACTTTGGGACCTTCGCCTGACTCTTGATGAACTTGCTGAAATTGGAGCGGAAATTGGGTCTGATGTAAGCTTCTGTGTATATGGAGGCACAGCTCTTGCAACCGGAAGAGGAGAAATCATTAAACAGATTCCTGCTCCGCCTATATGCTGGGTCGTGTTAGCGAAGCCATTTATAGGTGTTTCTACTGCTGACATCTATAAAAAACTGGATGTTTCTCAAATAAAGCATCCTGACACAGAACAGATGATTGAATGCATACGAACAGGTGATTACGATGATATGTGCAGAAATGTCGGTAATGTGCTGGAAGATGTTACATTAAATCTTTATCCTGAGGTAGCGCAAATAAAGGATCAGATGAAAAAGTTCGGTGCGGATGCAGTATTAATGAGCGGAAGCGGTCCAACTGTTTTTGGTTTAATTGAGCATGATTCAAGAATGAATCGCGTTTACAATGGACTAAGAGGTTTTTGTGATCAGGTTTTTGCGGTTCGTATGATGGGAAATCGTCATACTCTTGATTAAATCCGTATAATACTGTAAAATTAAAGGTAAAATATTCGGATTTTGGAGGATCGCCTTATGAAATTTCGTCGTAGTGAACGTTTAATAGACATGACGAATTATTTACTGGAGCATCCAAGGCAATTAGTGTCCTTATCCTATTTTTCAGAGAGATATGGTTCAGCGAAATCTTCAATAAGTGAGGATTTGGCAATAATCAAGGAAACCTTTGAAGATAGAGGTATAGGTATTCTACAAACTTTGCCAGGTGCTGCAGGTGGTGTTAAATACCACGCAAAAGTTAATGAAGAAGAAGCAAAAGCCTTTATAGAGGAGCTTTGTCAACTAATTGTAAAACCAGACAGGCTCCTTCCTGGAGGATATCTGTATATGACAGATATATTAGGGGACACAGCTCTTGTTCAAAGAGTAGGAAAAATATTCGCGTCCGCATTTGCTGAAACAAATATTGATGTTGTCATGACTGTGGCAACAAAAGGTATTCCGCTTGCATATGCTGTTGCGTCTTACTTAAATGTTCCTGTAGTTATGGTAAGAAGAGACAGCAAAGTGACAGAAGGATCAACAGTCAGCATTAACTATGTTTCTGGTTCATCAAAGCGAATCCAGACGATGGTCCTTTCGAAAAGAAGCTTAGAACAAGGCTCAAATGTGCTTATTGTCGATGATTTTATGAAGGCTGGCGGTACAGTAAATGGCATGATTAGCTTACTGGATGAGTTTAATGCCAATGTTGCTGGCATTGCTGTCTTGATTGAAGCAGAGGAAGCAGAGGAAAGACTTGTCGATGATTATTTATCATTAGTGAAGCTTTCAGGTGTGGATGTTAAAGAGAAAAAGATATCTGTTGAAATTGGAAATTATTTTGATAAGAAACGATAGGGGGAAATGAAAATGAAAATTGTACAAACAAGTGGTGCACCAGCAGCAATCGGACCTTACTCTCAAGGGATTATTGTTAATAATATGTTTTACAGCTCAGGCCAAATCCCTTTGACAGCAGAAGGAGAGTTATTGCAAGGAAATGTACAGGAACAAACACATCAAGTCTTTAAAAATCTTGCTGCTGTCTTAAAAGAAGCAAATGCTTCCTTTGAAACTATCGTTAAGGCTACTGTCTTTATTAAAAATATGGATGATTTTGCTGCAATTAATGAAGTGTATGGACAATATTTCAATGTACATAAACCAGCACGATCTTGTGTGGAAGTTGCAAGATTGCCTAAAGATGTATTGGTTGAAATTGAAGTAATTGCACTTTGCAAATAGTATAAAAGTAGGGATATGTTAGTTTTTGTAGCTTTACTTAGCGTTTTTTAGTATTTTATATTAAATATTCTAAAAAAATTTGCTGATAAAGAAGGAGTTACGAAAATTCTGTTGAATTACTTAACTAGATTTTATCTTCTAGTAAAGGTGGTGAACAGAATGGAAGTAACTGACGTAAGACTACGCCGAGTCAATACGGATGGAAGAATGAGAGCTATTGCCTCTATTACTCTAGATAATGAGTTTGTTGTTCACGATATAAGAGTAATTGATGGTAATAACGGTCTATTTGTGGCAATGCCAAGCAAAAGGACACCGGATGGTGAATTTAGGGATATTGCACATCCGATTAACTCAGGTACAAGAGGTAAAATCCAGGAAGCTGTTTTAACAGAGTACCACCGCTTAGGTGAATTAGAAGTTGAATTTGAAGAAGCCGGTGCTTCCTAAAGAATACGAGCAGCTAGAGCCTACTTCTGAAGAGTAAGGCTCTTTTTTTTGCACATTTATTGCTTTCTAAATATATAAATATAATAAAATTTTATAACAACCTAATTTGGTTGGTTTTAGGTAAGCGGATTCTTGGGAACCGTATAAAAAAAGAAAATAAAAAAAATGGAGGATTAAACCCTTATAACCCCTTGTTTTTCTCTTTATTTTCATATATTTGGATACAAACATTCCTTGAAATCAAACTGTATTTGAGATATATTTTTAATGGATAAAAAGGTTAAATTGGAGGCCTGTAAATGATAAATCGATACGCAGTGATCTTGGCCGCAGGACAAGGAACAAGAATGAAGTCAAAGCTATATAAAGTACTTCATCCAGTTTGCGGCAAGCCGATGGTGCAGCATGTAGTCGATCAAGTATCAAAGCTTCAAATGGAGCGTATTGTAACTGTTATAGGTCACGGTTCAGATCTGGTAAAAGCACAACTTGGAGATAAGATAAGTTATGCCTATCAAGCTGAACAGTTAGGGACGGCGCATGCAGTTATGCAGGCGAAGGATTTTCTGGAGAACAAAGACGGTGTTACGGTCGTTGTTTGCGGCGACACGCCATTAATTACTTCAGAGACATTAGAGGCTCTTAGCAGCTACCATCTAAAAACTTCTGCCAAAGCAACTGTTTTGACTGCTGTTGCAGAGGATCCGACTGGTTACGGTCGAATTGTGCGTAATAATATTGGTGAAGTTGAAAAAATCGTTGAACATAAAGATGCTTCTGAAGAAGAAAAGCAAATAGTTGAAATCAATACAGGAACGTACTGTTTTGATAACGCGGCCTTATTTGAGGCATTGAATAATGTTACAAATGAGAATGTACAAGGGGAATACTACTTACCTGATGTCATTGAAATTTTCAAAAAGCAAGGAGAAATAGTTTCTGCATATAAGACAGGTGATTTTAGTGAGACGATTGGTGTAAACGATCGAATTGCACTGGCTGAAGCAGAGAGACTTTTGAAAAAGCGTGTAAATGAAGAACATATGCGCAATGGAGTTACAATTATAGACCCTTCTAATACTTATATTGGTACAGATGTAACGATCGGAAGCGATACGGTCATCCTGCCAGGTACAATCATTTCAGGGCAAACAACGATTGCTTCTGATTGTGTTATTGGCCCGAATACGGAAATTGGTAACTGTGTTGTTGGAGAAAGCACTGAAATCAGACAATCTGCAGCATTTGATAGCAAAATAGGTGCAAATGTGAATATTGGACCTTTTGCTCACATTCGTCCAGCTTCTTCGATCGGTGATGATGTGAAGATAGGCAATTTTGTTGAAATCAAAAAGGCTGAGTTTGGTGATAGAAGTAAAGCATCTCATTTGAGTTATATCGGCGATGCAAAGGTTGGCAGTGATGTCAATATTGGTTGTGGAACGATAACAGTTAACTATGACGGAGAAAACAAGTTTTTGACTACAATAGAAGATGGGGCATTCATTGGCTGTAATTCCAACCTGATCGCACCGGTTAAGGTTGGCAAAGGAGCTTACGTTGCAGCTGGCTCTACCATAACAGATGATGTTCCAGCAGAATCGTTATCTATCGCAAGGGCCCGCCAAGTTAATAAAGATGAGTACGTGAAGAAATCAAAGCAAGATTAAAAAGCATTGAAGAATAAGAAGAAAATAATGGCTTCTTATTCTGTTCTAAAAGAGGACAAGCTATTAGTTAGGAAAAAAGCCAGTGGAGGTTCATCATGCTAGTAAAAAATACAGATCCAAACTTAAAGGTATTTACCTTGAATTCCAATCCAGCATTGGCAGCTGAAATTGCCAAATCAATCGGAGTGGAATTAGGTAAATGCTCTGTAACACGTTTCAGTGATGGAGAAATTCAAATTAATATTGAAGAGAGCATTCGTGGCTGTGATGTTTACATCATTCAGTCAACAAGTTCTCCTGTAAATGAGCATATCATGGAACTACTTATTATGATTGATGCTTTAAAACGCGCTTCTGCTAAAACAATTAACTTAGTTATTCCTTATTACGGATATGCTCGACAAGATCGCAAAGCTCGTGCACGTGAACCAATTACTGCTAAGCTTGTGGCAAATCTGCTTGAAACTGCTGGCGCTACACGTGTTATCACGTTAGACTTGCATGCGCCGCAAATTCAAGGATTCTTCGATATCCCTATCGATCATCTTATGGGTGTACCTATCTTAGGAGAATACTTCAGCAAAAGAGAATTCGACGGTGACATTGTTATCGTTTCACCAGACCATGGTGGTGTGACACGCGCTCGTAAGCTTGCAGAGCGTCTTAAAGCGCCAATTGCTATTATTGATAAGAGAAGACCAAAGCCGAATGTGGCTGAAGTCATGAATATTGTCGGGAACATCGAAGGCAAAATTGCCATCCTGATTGATGACATTATTGACACTGCTGGCACAATTACTCTTGGAGCAAATGCTCTTGCAGAAAATGGAGCGAAGGAAGTATACGCTTGCTGTACACATCCAGTTCTTTCAGGTCCTGCGATGGAAAGAATTAAAAATTCTAAAATTAAAGAGCTTGTAGTAACAAATTCTATTGAGCTTCCAGAAGAAAAGCTTACAGAAAATGTTGTACAACTTTCTGTGGCAGACCTGCTTGGAGAAGCAATCATTAGAGTTCATTCTGATCAATCAGTCAGCTATCTATTCGATTAAGAAGTATGTCGCTCCCTTTAAGGGGCGACTTATTTCAATTTAAAAAGGCGCACTCCATCTAGGAAAAAGTTACCTAGTTTCAAACTTGCATGTTTAAAATAGGCGGTTTTAGGGAATTTTTTATATATAGCGATATAAAATGATGGAGGCGATTTTTTTATGACTGCAACATTACAAGCAAAAAAACGTACGGTTTCTAAGCATTCAGTATTATCGGATTTGAGAAATAACGGGGACATTCCAGCAGTTGTCTATGGAACAAAGGTAGACAGTACATCTATTTCTTTAAGTGAAGCAAACTTTTTGAAAGTATTGAAGGATGTTGGTCGTAACGGAGTCATCTCCTTGGATGTTGACGGAGAGAAGCACAATGTCGTGCTGAACGATTACCATTCTGATCCGATTAAAAGAAGCATACTGCATGCAGACTTTTTAGCAGTTGATTTATCAAAAGAAATAACTGCAACAGTCAGAGTCAACCTTACAGGAGATTCAAGCGGTGTAAAAGACGGTGGTGTATTGCAGCAAGCGTTGCATGAAGTTGAAGTAACAGCTAAGCCGAATGATATCCCTACCGCTATTGATATTGACATTAGCAGCCTTGAGGTTGGTGAAACACTTTCTGTTGCTGATATTAAAGGTTATGATAATCTGGAAATCAATCATGAGGCAGATGAAACGATTGCTTCCGTACTTCCTCCAAGACAAGAGGAAGAAATCAGCACTGGGGAACAGCAAGATGGCGGAATCCCAGAAAATGTGGAAGGCAGAGAAACTTCTGTTGATGGAACCGATTGAGTGTAAAGAGTAAACCCTTTATATTTTTAATTGATTAATTGCCCAAAAGAGGAAGGTATGCAGTAATTGTATGTAGAATATCAAATAGAAGAGCTTTTTCTAAATGGATATATGCATACAGGCTATTGGAATAAATAAAATGGAGGCTTAGCCGATTAACAGCTGTTGGCAAGCCTTCTTTTTCTGTATATAAACAAGAATAAAAGGGTGAAATAAATGAAATTGGTAGTTGGCTTGGGCAATCCAGGAAAGCAATATGAAAAAACAAGGCATAATATTGGATTTGATGTTATAGATTATATATCTGAGGAATATGGAATTCCTTTAGATAAATCGAAATTCAAAGGACAATATGGATTAGGAATGATTAATGGAGAAAAAGTGATTTTATTAAAGCCGCTTACATACATGAATCTATCCGGTGAATCCATTCGTCCAATTATGGACTTTTATGATATTGCTACGGAAGATATTGTAATTATATATGATGATTTAGACTTACCTGTTGGTAGAATACGTTTAAGGCAAAAGGGCAGCTCTGGCGGGCATAATGGAATTAAATCAACCATTGCCCATACAGGAACGGAAAAGTTTAACCGCATTCGTGTGGGGATTGACAGACCTCAAAACGGAATGAAGGTTACAGATTATGTTTTAGGTAAATTTACGAAAGAAGAGCAAGCTGAATTAGAGATGATTGTGAAAAAATGTTCGGATGCTTGTGCTCAATGGATGAAAGAACCATTTTTACAAGTGATGAATATATATAATATCCAGTAGGATTTGGATGAACCATCTTTTTTACTCGATGTTCCTTAGTATAACTTCCCTCCAAAAGGTAAATACTAGCACTAGTTCATAAAAGCTTTAAGGAGGCTTGCGCCCGTGGCCATACATTATAATTGCAGGCATTGTGGAGTAAAGTTAGGGAGCATAGATGAAAGTTCTGTGGAAACAGCTCGACTTGGTTTTGATATGTTGACAGAACAAGAAAGAGCAGAGATGATTAATTACAGTGAAGCTGGCGATATTCATATTAAAGCCATATGTGAGGATTGCCATGAATCTTTAGCGAAAAATCCAGGATATTATGAAAATGATTATTTAATTCATTAATAGGTATTTAGGGCATTACGGTGAAAGAAGCTTTGGAGCGATTCCAAAGCATTTTTCCGTTTTGTTGTTTACAAAATTTTGAAGAATAGATGTAATATATGTACTAGAGTTAAAGTGGAAAATATTGTTAAAGATAGATGAGCAGGCTACAAAAACAGATAAATTGGATATGAGTTAATATATGTGAGAACGAGAACAGAATTGTTTGTTCATTTTTCAAGTAGGGAGGGAATCTTCTATTGTTAGGGCTTAAAAAATTATTTGATCAACAGGAAGACGTTAAAAATGTCATATCTGGTGTTAATGCAGGATTAAAGGAACAGATTGTTTCTGGAATGTCTAACTCTGCAAGAACACTGTTTATGGCTTCCATATATAAAAAGACAAAAAGGCCAGTAATTGTAATAGCACCTAATTTACTTCAGGCTCAAAAGCTATATGATGATATTACAAATGTAGTGGATGAGAACGAAGTGTTTTTATATCCTGCAAATGAGCTTATAGCTGCAGAGATAAGTATTTCCAGTCCAGAGCTGAAGGCACAGCGAATCGAAGTACTGAATCATTGGACAAATGAAAAGACAGCAAAAGGGATATTGATAGTTCCTGTAGCGGGGTTACGCAAACTGCTTCCACCTAAAGACCTTTGGAAAGAGCAGCAGATTGAACTTGAGGTTGGAAAGGATATCGATCTTGAAGCGCTTATCCAGCGGTTTGTGACAATTGGATATGTACGTACAGACATGGTTTCGGCTCCCGGTGATTTTAGTCTTCGAGGAGGGATACTAGATATTTATCCTTTAACAGAGGAAAATCCCCTTCGAATAGAGCTGTTTGACACGGAAGTTGATTCTATCAGAACCTTCTCTCTAGAAGACCAGCGCTCCAAGGAGAAGCTATCGTCCATTATTATAGGCCCAGCAACAGAGGTAATTATCGGAACAGATGAACTCGAAGCCTTTGGTCAGAAGGTTGAAGCGGGTCTGGCAAAAAGCTTGAAGAAAATAAAGGATGATAAAACCAAGACATTGCTTGCCCAGAATATAGGCTATGAGATTGAACAGCTCAAAAATGGCCAGAAACCAGAGCAGCTTTATAAATATTTGTCTCTTCTTTATCCTGATCATACAAGTTTAATAGATTATTTACCGAAAAATGGTCTTCTGTTCGTTGAAGAAATTAGTAGAGTTCAAGAAATGAATGATACCTTGGAGAAGGAAGAGGCAGATTGGTATACAAGCTTGCTTAATGATGGAGAAATCATTCATGATATGAAGCTGTCCCAAAGTGTCCAGGAATTGCTTCAAAGGTCTGTACAGCCTATTGTTTATATGTCCTTATTCCTGCGCCATGTTCCAAATACGAATCCGCAAAATATTATTAACGTAACATGCAAACAGATGCAAAGCTTCCATGGACAAATGAATGTGCTTAAATCAGAGATGGATCGATGGAAGAAGAACAAGTACTCTGTTATTGTGCTGGCGAACAGTGAAGAACGGCTGGAAAAGCTGGAGCAAGTATTGCAGGATTATGAAATTCAAGCAATGATTCAGAAGGACCCGGATAAAATTGCCAAAGGCAAAATTCAGCTGATTGAGGGTAGCCTTCAGTCAGGGTTTGAAATGCCGATAATGAAGCTGGCTGTCATCACTGAAGAGGAGCTTTTTAAGACTAAGATCAAAAAAACATCAGCGCGAAGACAAAAGCTGTCTAATGCGGAGAGAATAAAAAGCTATTCTGAGCTGAAAATCGGGGACTATGTTGTTCACGTAAATCACGGAATAGGTAAGTACTTAGGAATTGAAACACTGCAAATCAACGGTATTCATAAAGATTATCTGCACTTGCGCTACCAAGGCAGTGATAAGCTGTATGTTCCAGTCGACCAGATAGATTTAATCCAAAAATACGTTGGGTCTGAAAGCAAAGAGCCAAAAATATATAAGCTTGGCGGGAATGATTGGAAGAAGGTTAAGAAAAAGGTTGAATCGTCTGTTCAAGATATTGCTGACGATCTTATTAAGCTGTATGCAGAAAGAGAGGCAGCTGTCGGTTATGGCTTCTCTCCTGACGGAGAAATGCAGCGGGAGTTTGAATCATCGTTTGCCTATCAAGAAACAGAGGATCAGTTGCGTTCTATCCATGAAATCAAAAAAGATATGGAAAGGGAACGCCCGATGGATAGGCTGTTATGTGGAGATGTTGGTTACGGAAAAACAGAGGTTGCTATCCGCGCAGCTTTCAAAGCTATTGCTGATGGAAAGCAAGTTGCTTTTCTTGTACCTACAACAATCCTTGCACAGCAGCATTATGAAACTTTAAGAGAAAGATTCCAGGATTATCCGATTGAGATAGGCTTACTAAGTAGATTTAGGACAAGAAAGCAGCAAACAGAAACAATGAAGGGATTAAAAGCAGGCACACTAGATATTGTTGTCGGCACACACCGCATCCTTTCAAAGGACATCATTTACAGAGATTTAGGTTTGCTTATCATTGATGAAGAACAGCGATTTGGTGTTACACATAAGGAGAAAATTAAGCAGTTAAAGACAAATGTAGACGTTTTGACATTAACAGCTACTCCGATTCCAAGAACATTGCATATGTCTATGCTCGGTGTGCGTGACCTGTCTGTTATTGAGACTCCGCCTGAAAATCGTTTCCCTATCCAGACATATGTCATGGAATACAATGGTGGACTTGTGCGTGAAGCTATTGAGAGAGAGCTGGCAAGAAACGGGCAAATTTACTTCCTATATAATCGGGTGGAAGATATTGAGCGTAAAGCAGAGGAAATATCCATGCTGGTTCCAGATGCAAGGGTGACGTATGCCCATGGGCAAATGACCGAAAATGAATTAGAATCAGTGATGCTCAGCTTTCTAGAAGGAGAGTTTGACGTTTTAGTAAGCACGACAATCATAGAAACAGGTGTAGACATACCGAATGTTAATACATTAATCGTTCAAGATGCAGACCGCATGGGACTTTCCCAGCTTTATCAATTGCGTGGACGTGTTGGCCGCTCTAACAGGGTAGCCTATGCTTACTTTACGTATCGTAAGGACAAAGTGTTAACAGAAGTGGCTGAAAAAAGACTGCAGGCAATCAAGGAGTTTACAGAGCTAGGGTCTGGTTTCAAAATTGCGATGCGTGACTTGACGATCAGGGGAGCAGGTAATCTTCTTGGTGCACAGCAGCATGGATTCATTGATTCAGTCGGATTTGACCTGTACTCTCAAATGCTCAAAGATGCGATTGAGGAGCGAAAAGGAACATTTGATGAACAGCAGAGACAAACAATTGATTTAGATCTTGATATTGATGCTTATATACCAGACTTTTATATCAATGACGGTCAGCAAAAGATTGAAATGTACAAAAGGTTTAGAGGGGTTACATCCTTCGATGAACTTTCAGAGCTTCAGGAGGAAATGGTCGACAGATTTGGAGATTATCCGTCTGAGGTTGCCTATTTATTTAAGCTGACAGAAATGAAGCTATACGGCAAAGCCGCTGGAGTTGAGCTTATTAAACAATCGAAGGAAGAAGTGCTTATCTTGTTGTCTGAGCAAGGCAGCAGCCAAATGGATGGCCAGAAAATATTCGAAAAAAGCTCTAAGTTTGGCCGGATGATTGGCTTAGGCATGGATGGCAAGAAATTGAAGATGGTTCTCCATGTAAAAGGAATCGAAACAGATAAGTGGCTGAATGCTTGTTACGAAATGGTAGAAGCATTGAGTACATTTAAAAAAGAGCCACAGGAAGCAAGCTGATTATAGTAGACAAAAACTGTTTAAGAAGGCATAAGGCCTGGATTAGACAGTTTTTGTCTTTTTTTATTTAGGGGAAGTTTTAACTATTTTGGACAAGGGTAAAAGACAGGTAGAGATAATGCTAAAAAACATATGATTGTACAAGGGTTGGATTCCCCTCGCAATCAAAAAACCAAAGATTTTGTTCTTAGAAGAAATGTACGTTGGCTTGATTGTAATTTTAGTAAGTTATGCTCCAAGTTACCTAAGATGGTAATATTCACATCGAAGAGAAAATTTTACGTAGTTAATGCATAGAACTTTCCATATGAAAGATACTAAGTTTAAATATGGTAGCATTTCATATTTTACAGAAGAAATACTTACCAATATTAAAAAAATCATCTGATGAAAGTGAGGCAACATGAAATGAAAGCAACTGGAATTGTGCGTCGAATCGATGATTTGGGCCGTGTCGTCATCCCAAAAGAAATCAGAAGAACTTTACGTATCCGTGAAGGAGATCCACTGGAAATCTTCGTAGATCGTGATGGAGAAGTAATTTTGAAGAAATATTCTCCTATAAGTGAGTTAAGCGATTTTGCTAAGGAGTATGCAGAGGCCTTATATGATAGCTTAGGAAATTCTGTTTTAATATGTGACAGAGATACCTATATTGCAGTCGCGGGCGGATCGAAAAAGGAATACTTAAACAAAAATATCAGCGATGTAATTGAAAAAGCTATGGAAGACAGAGGGTCAGTACTAGTTACACAGCAAGAGCAAATTGCGCTAGTTGATAACAATACAGAATCTGTTTCTGCTTATACAATCGGTCCAATTATTGCAAACGGAGATCCAATTGGTGCAGTTATCATTTTTTCTAAAGAAACTTCTCTTGGTGAGGTAGAAAAGAAAGCGGTAGAAACTGCTGCTGGTTTTTTAGCTAGACAAATGGAATCCTAAAACTTATTTACTTCAAGGCAGCTGCTAAGGCTGCCTTTTTATTGTGCTTTTTTATTAAAAAATAAAATTGGTGCTTTTTGTTATATGAAATGTAGAACAGTTCTGTTATAATAAATATATAACAAAAATAGGAGAATCTAAATGTATATTAAATTAGACCCTCAATCAGACTTCCCTATATATTCGCAATTAATACATCAATTAATGGAGGGAATTTTAAAAGGTGATTTAAAGGAAGGAGATATGCTCCCTTCTGTAAGATCTTTGGCTGCAGACTTAGGCATTAACATGCATACGGTCAATAAAAGCTATCATGAGCTTGAAAAAAGAGGGATCATTCAAATTGTTCCTAAATCCGGGGCAGTTGTCAGGCCACAGCAAGCAGAACAAGGATCAGAACATTACGCACGACTAGTTAGAGAAATGAAACCCGTTTTACTTGAGGCAATGACATTAGGAATGGGAAAAGCTGAGATTAACAGCCTGGTTGAATTGCTGGTAAAAGAATATAAGGAGGAATAAACATGGAGCAAGCAATTTTCATAACCATCATGGTCTTTTTAACAATACTGCAGAGTATTATCCCTGTACTAATGCGAAAGTCACATGTATTTGGTGTGTATGTCCCGGATGAATATCAAAATAATCAATCTGTCCTGTTTTATAAAAAACTATACGTAGTTAGTTATATAGCAGTGTCTGGGATATTAATATTAGGTTATGCGTTATGGATGAATAAGCTGGATATCAGTGCGTCAGCTGCTTTAGGATTGGTGCTTGTTTTTTCTTTGATGATTTGGGGATTAATTTTATACTTTTATTGCCATGGTAAGCTGCTGCAGCTAAAAAGGCACACAGGCTGGTCTTCTGCTTTAAAGAAAGTGAATATAACAGACCTGGGTGCAAGAAAGCTCGATGAAATGCTGCCGTGGTATATAATAGCGATGCCTATAATATTTACAATAGGATTAAGTGTGCTCACTTTTACCCAGTACTCGCATATTCCAGAAAGTATCCCAACACATTGGGGAGCAAATGGTCAGCCAGACAGCTTTACTGAAAAAAGCTATTTTTCGGTTATTGCCAGTTTGTTACTCCAGTTTGTCTTACAAATTATGTTTGTTGGCATCCATGAGGGTACTAGAAAATCGGGGATTAAGATAAGTACTGCTAATAAACCTGGTTCAAGGATAAGACAATTGGGATTGAGAAAGTACAATAGTTGGTTTCTGGCGATTATCAATTTAGTACTTACTATATTATTATCCTTCCTGCAATTGTCTATTATATATCCAGGTATATTTAATCAGTCCCTTATGCTGCTTGTTCCGTTAGCCTTTTTAGCATTTGTGTTAATCGGAACTCTTGCTTATGCAATGAAAATTGGAAAGCTTAATCATGAGCATGGGGTTGTTTATTCAGACAAAAAGGAAGTATCTGATTTTGATTCAGACTATCATTGGAAAGCTGGTATTTTCTACTTTAATAAAAATGATCCATCCATTTTTGTCGAGAAAAGGTTTGGGGTGGGCTGGACCATTAATATGGCCAGACCATTAGCATATATCTATATTGTAGGTCCTCTTGTTCTTATTGTTATCTTATCAGTTTTCTTATAGTGTTAATCATTAAGGGGAATGCCTGAAGCATTTTCCTTTTTTTAGCATTCGGGTGCAGTGTGCAAGGGCAACTGAGATAAAATTATGCTATAATACAAGCGAAACAGAAGATGGAAGGGGCCAAGCTTGTGCCTAAACAATCAAACAACTGGTTCACAGGTGCTATCATACTGACTGTCGGAGCGCTTGTTGTCAAGATTTTAAGTGCGGTATACCGAATACCCTTTCAAAATATAGTCGGAGATACCGGTTTTTATATATACCAGCAAGTTTATCCTATTTATGGGGTGGCAATAGCTTTAAGTACATATGGATTTCCTGTTGTTATATCCAAGCTATATACGGAAATGAAGTCAAAAGAAGATCAGATTGGGATAGAAAGACTTATAAGTTCCTCTTTTATCCTTTTATACTCTTTGGGTATATGTGCATTCTTAATATTGTTCTTTGGGGCCGAGTTTCTCTCATCTGCAATGGGTGATAGAGATTTATCCATATTAATAAAAGTGATTTCTTTTGCATTCTTGTTTACACCCTTTATTGCAACATCGAGGGGAATTATTCAAGGGACAGGTAATATGATTCCAACTGCTGTTTCTCAAGTGGCAGAGCAACTAATGCGCGTGGGAACGATATTATTCTGTTCCATCTATTTCATTAGCAAAGGCTACTCCTTGTATAAGGTGGGAGCAGGAGCGATGCTTGGTTCTGTTACAGGTGGTATGCTCGCCTTTATCGTGCTGTTTTATTTTTATAGAAAGCAGTCCGTACGAACGGTAATTCATGCGCGCATAAGGAACCGTGATAATAAAAAAATAATAAAAAGAATTATATACGAAGGTATAACTATTTCAATAAGCAGTATGCTCCTCATCCTATTACAGCTTGCTGATTCTTTGACCATATATTCGGAACTCATAACTGCAGGGGCTCATAAAGATGAAGCAAAGGTGCTGAAGGGAATCTATGATAGAGGTCAGCCGCTTATTCAACTAGGTACGGTTATCTCTACTTCCATGGCTTTAACATTAGTTCCCTTCATAACAGGAGAGATGCTGAAAAAGAAGAAGGGCCTTTTAGTTGAAAAAGTCAGGTTTTCACTAGTGGTCAGCCTTTTCTTTGGATTCGGTGCATCCATAGGATTATTCAGCATGATTAACAAAGTGAACAGTATGCTTTTTCAAAATGAACAAGGTTCACATGTATTGGCGATTTTATGCTTTGTCATTTTGCTAAATGCAATGATTGTCACCTATACCGCAGTTCTTCAGGGATTAGGTGCCACACTCTATCCTGCTGTCATTGTGTTGCTAGGATTTATCTTTAAATATGCTATAAACGGACCGTTTGTTGCAGCTTATGGCACAAGTGGCGCTGCATATGCTACTAATTTGTCGTTAGCTTTGATTCTAGTATTTTTGGCTGTTAGATTGTATATGCTGTTAAAATTGCCACTCATAAATCAGAAACAAGTTACGGTCATCCTACTTGCAGCATTTTGTATGTACCTAACTGTTAAAGGGTACATTTATCTGACAGATAACTTAGCCCTTAAAGATGGAAGTCGTTTGCTGTCAGCCTTTCAATCCTTAAGCGGAGTAGCATTGGGAGGCTTCGTCTATGTCTTTCTTGTTCTCAGAGGCAATGTTTTTAAAGAGAAGGATTTGCTTACATTGCCGTTTGGTAGTAAATTGAGCTGGTTTTTACCTAAGAAAGGAAGGTAGTGGACAATGAGAAATATTAAAGTAATAGGCCTTGGTGCTGGAGATATGGAACAGCTTCCGCTAGGGGTTTATAGAAGCTTAACAAATAATAAAAATAAGGTTTATGTGCGTACAAAGGATCACCCTGTTTTAACTGTATTAGAACAAGAGGGTAGCAACTTTATTTATATGGATTATATATATGAGAAGTACGACCAATTTGAGGCAGTTTACAATGAAATTGTAGCTGTTCTTATGAAGGAAGCAGAGCAAGAGGATATAGTTTATGCCGTACCTGGACATCCGCTCGTAGCGGAAAAAACGGTGCAGCTTCTAATAGAAAGAAGTGAAGAAGGTGAGGTCAACCTTGAAATTGGCGGTGGCCAAAGCTTTTTGGACAGTATTTTTCAAGCTTTGAAAATTGATCCTATCGATGGATTTCAGCTTTTGGACGGAACAGATTTACGTAAGGATGAGCTGCAGTTCACACAGCATTTAATAATCGGACAAGTGTATGATGCATTTTCCGCATCAGAGGTTAAGCTTACCTTAATGGAGAAGCTTCCGTATGATTATCCTGTAACAATCGTAACGGCTGCAGGCAGTAAACAGGAGCAAATAAGAAGAATAGAACTTCATGAGTTGGATAGAGAGATGGAGTTAAATAATTTAACCTCACTATATGTACCTCCAGTTCAAGAGGAACGCATGCTTTATAAGCAGTTTTCGAGCTTAAGGAAAATAATTGCGGCACTGCGTGCTCCAGACGGATGTCCATGGGATAGAGAGCAGACCCACGAGTCACTAAGAAGCCATCTTATTGAAGAGGCTTATGAGCTGATTGAGGCAATTAATGAAGACGATATAGACAATATGATAGAAGAGCTTGGGGATGTGTTGCTTCAGGTTATGCTTCACAGCCAAATTGGAGAAGATGAGGGATATTTCTCTATCGATGACGTAATTGAGGGAATAGCTGCTAAAATGGTGCGCAGGCATCCGCATGTGTTTGGAAAGGCAAAAGCAGAAACAGTGGAAGATGTTTTAGACACATGGCAGCAAGCGAAGAATGCAGAAAAACCAAATAAACCAGCGTCAGTGCTTGATGGAGTACTGAACAGCTCAGCGAATCTTTCCAGAGCTTATGATCTTCAAAAGAAAGCGGCAAAAGCAGGCTTTGATTGGCCAGATGTTTCAGGCGCTTGGGAAAAGGTAAAGGAAGAAATCAGTGAGTTTAGGGAAGAAGTAGAAAATGGAGCCAGTCCGGAAAAAATGGAAAAAGAGTTTGGTGACATTTTGTTTTCCTTTGTTAATGTAGCTAGATATTACAAAATAGATCCAGAGTTAGCGATTTTTAGTACAAACCAAAAGTTCATTAACAGATTTCACTATATTGAAGCAAAGGTGAAGGAAATGGGTAAAGAGGTGCAGGAAGTTCCTTTGGAAACATTAGATGGATATTGGGAAGAGGCTAAACAGGTTGATAAAAACAAATAAGGAGTGCTGATAATATGCGTTTAGACAAATTTTTGAAAATCTCCCGCTTAATAAAAAGAAGAACATTAGCTAAAGAGGTTGCAGACCAAGGTAGAATTCTCATAAACGGAATTCAAGCAAAGGCGAGCAGTAATGTTAAAGTTGGCGATGAACTGCAAGTGAGGTTCGGCCAAAAAGTTGTAACGGTAAAAATTGAGTTACTGCAGGACTCAACGAAAAAAGAAGATGCAGCAAATATGTATAAAATTATTAAAGAAGAAACTGTTTCCTAGTTTCATCTGTGACGTATCAGGGTATAAATGAGCGAATAATGAAAGAAGCAATTTTCAAATAAGAGCTTGTTCTTTTTTCTTATCCCTTCTCATACACTTGTACAAATGATTGTACTTTTGTGATTGTGAGGGATTAAGATGAACCAAAATTATGATTCTAATACTGCAAAAACTAGCAACATAGAGCATGATGTCATTATGAGAGGAAGAAGGCTCCTTGATATAACAGGAGTCAAGCAAGTAGAGAGCTTTGATAATGAAGAATTTTTATTAGAAACAGTAATGGGCTTCTTATCTATTAGGGGTCAAAACCTGCAAATGAAAAACTTGGACGTAGAAAAAGGGATTGTTTCTATTAAAGGCAAAGTATTCGAGTTGTTGTATGTAGATGAGCAAAGTGGAGATAAAGCTAAAGGCTTCTTTAGCAAGATATTCCGATGACTTTATCCACTCAATTCATGACCATGCTGGCTATGGTTGGCATGGGTCTGTTTTTTGGAATTAGCTTAGATACGTATCAGTTCTTTCTAAAAAGAGCTGAGCGAAAACGAATTATCGTCTTTTTTCATGATCTCCTATTCTGGGTCCTGCAGGCTTTGTTAATGTTTTATGTGTTATTTTTAGTGAACCAAGGTGAAATTAGAATCTACTTAGTATTGGCATTATTATTGGGGTTTGCCACATACCAGGCCCTTTTGAAATCAATTTATCTATCCTTTTTAAAGCTAATTATTTCCCTCAGTGTCCGATTCTACCAGCTTACTGTCAAGCTAGTGGTGAATCTTATCTATAAACCTATAAAAACACTTATCCTATTTTTGGTGTCAGTTGTAATTTTCCTTCTAAAGGGACTTATGGCACTTGTCAATGGTGTAATCAGGGTATTAAGATTTATTCTGAAGGTTGTTTTATTACCTCTTAAATGGCTATTATCCTTAATATGGCTGGTTTTGCCGAAAAAGGTTAAATTAAACGTCGATAAATATTCTGGGAAATTGGCAGGATATTATACCATGATAAAGAAATATGTTAAGGAATGGATAAAAAATAGAAAAAAACAGTAAGGAAGGGAGGAGCAGAGTATGAGTGTATTAAGAAAACCGGACGTGACAAAACTACAAACAGACTATACCGTACAACAAGAAGAATTAAGCATTAGTGCAGCGAGAAAAAAGAAGCTTTTATTCCGGAGATTGGCTGCTTTTTCTATCTGTGCACTGGCAATAGGCTTTTTTATGATTTCAGCACTCATATCCCAGGGCTCCGTTTTGGAAGAAAAGGCTGCTGAAAAGAAAAAGCTTGATGGAAAGATAGCTCTGTTGGAGAAAGACGAAAAGAGTTTAAAGGAACAAATCGTAAAATTAAACGATGAAGATTATTTGGCCAAGCTTGCAAGAAAAGATTTACTTCTCTCAGAAAAAGGAGAAATAATTTTTAATATTCCAGACGGAAAAAATAAAACAAGCGATAGTGGAAAATAATAAGGACAACAGTTATATTGACACCCTTTTTTTTCATTTTGTATAATATAATATAAGTACGATTTTTTAAATCCTTAAGGAGGCAAAACTTTTTTATGTCAATCGAAGTAGGCAGCAAGTTACAAGGAAAGGTAACAGGAATTACTAATTTTGGTGCGTTTGTTGAACTACCAGAAGGCGCAACTGGTCTTGTTCATATAAGTGAGGTCGCAGACAATTATGTAAAAGACATTAATGATCACTTGAAAGTCGGAGACGCAGTAGAAGTGAAAGTTATTAATGTTGAGAAAGATGGCAAGATTGGCCTGTCTATTAAAAAAGCTAAAGACAGACCGGAACGACCAGAAAGATCAAATGACCGCGGAGATCGTAGAGAGTCAAGAGGCGGCTATTCAAATAACTCGTCAAGACCTCGTAACACGAAATCGCACCATGATAATCGTGCTCCAAAAGAGAACTTTGAATCCAAAGTGGCCCGTTTCTTAAAAGACAGTGAAGATCGGTTAGCTTCTCTTAAACGAAATACTGAGTCTAAACGCGGGGGAAGAGGCGCTAGACGAGGGTAACTTGCTGCTGAAAATTTTTTATTATAAATAAAAGCAGGGTTTATCGTTTATATATTCCCATAGCTTAAGCAAGCCATTACGGCTTGCTTTTTTGTTTTTTATTCTTAAAAAAGAATAAAAAAAGACGATAGAATAATCTATCGCCCTTTACAGATAGCGGCGGAGGGGATCGAACCCCCGACCTCACGGGTATGAACCGTACGCTCTAGCCAGCTGAGCTACACCGCCATGTATTTAATGCGTCATAAGCACAAGGTATATATTACAAAATTCTATGTTAAAAGTCAACTATTTTTTTTGAGAGGAAATTAGTTGTAGATATAATTCATATTTTGACAAATTGATTCAGGAATAGAACAAATGTTGAAAAAGGGTAAAACGAAAAATTATCGTGTGAAGGATAGGAAAGTTACAGCAGTAAAAAAGGGCGGCAGCTTGTTGATAGTTAATAGAAAGAGAGAGACTGTCTATTTTTATTTTAGCGAAATTTGTTTTAATTCAAGAAATTGATTGAAACAAGTCGAGAGAAACATGAAAGCTTGTCCGCTCTTTTGACAAACTTTTACTAATACAACTTTTATAATGATGTGCAACGATACCTGATAGGGAGTTGAGTAAAATGGAAAAAGTGGAAAGGGATATTATCGACGGTATTGCAGATGTAGACTTTGGCAAATCAAAAGAGGGATTTGGCGTGATTTATCATAAATTCCATACAAAAGTAGAGAACTTTTTTTTGGCCAAAGGCTATATACTTTTGGTTATTGGTTTTCTTTTAGGGAGAGCGCTGATACTTGCGACCTTAACACCGTTTGTCCTCCCTTTCTTTGCAGCAGTTTACTTGACACGGAAGGACAAGGCTCCATTAGCACTAGTTGGATTAATTGGAGGAGCTGCAACCCTTTCCTTGAAAGAGGCTTTTGTTAGCTTTATACTTGCGTTTCTATTCCTCATAGCGTACAAACTCCTAAGCAAATGGAGGAGAAATGAGAATACATTTGTTCCGATGCTTGTACTTGCGACTGTCCTGCTAGGATCTTTGACAGAGTCTTATATTTTATTAGACACAATTACTATGTACGGAGCTATGATGGCACTTGTAGAAGCTAGCTTAGGATATATTCTCACATTAATATTCATGCAAAGTCTTCCATTACTGACAATTAGCAAAAGAAGGCAAGCTTTAAAGACAGAAGAAATTGTTTGTCTTATCATCATGCTTGCTTCTGTTATGACCGGAACAATCGGATGGTCAATATATGACTTGTCGATTGAGCATATTATGTCGCGGTATCTGGTCCTTTTATTTGCATTTATAGCAGGTGCGACAATCGGTTCTACTGTAGGAGTAGTGACAGGATTGATATTTAGTCTTGCCAGTATTTCAAGCTTTTATCATATGAGTTTGCTTGCATTTTCTGGTTTGCTCGGAGGTTTACTGAAGGAAGGCAGGAAGGTAGGCGTAGCACTCGGACTGTATATTGCAACACTATTAATTGGTATGTATGGAGAAGGCGGAGGGGTATTGTCAGTATCTCTTATGGAAACCACCGTCTCTGTTTTTCTATTTATGTTAACTCCGTCTTTCTTAACGTCCCGAATAGCCAAGCATATTCCAGGCACTACAGAATATTCGCAGGAACAGCAGCAATATATGAGGAAAATGCGTGATGTTACAGCACAAAGGGTTTCTCAATTTTCCACAGTCTTTGAGGCTCTTTCAAACAGTTTTTCTGCTAAAAGCACAACAAATGATATAGATGACACAGACAGAGAGCTCGATTACTTCCTAAGCAATGTGACAGAAAAAACTTGTCAAACATGCTTTAGAAAGGAAGCTTGCTGGGCAAGAAACTTTAATACAACATATGATTATATGAAAGATATTATGACAGAAATGTCAGAGACAGACGGAAGTATTTCTTTAGGACTATCAAGAGAATGGGAAAAACATTGCACTAGATCAAAAAAAGTAACGGATGCCATTCATCAAGAATTGACATTATATCAGGCAAATCAAAAGCTGAAAAAACAAGTACAAGAGAGCAGAAAGCTAGTTGCAGACCAATTGCTCGGAGTTTCAGAGGTTATGGGTGATTTTGCAAAGGAAATACAGAGAGAAAGAGAAAATCACCACAAACAAGAGGAGCTTATACTTGAAGCTATCCAGGATTTTGGCATTCATATTGAAAATGTGGAAATTTACAGTCTTGAGCAAGGTAATGTGGATATAGATATAACCATTCCATATAATACTGGCTTTGGAGAATGTGAAAAGCTGATAGCACCAATGCTTTCAGACATCTTAAAAGAAACTATCATTGTTAATAAAGAGGAGAGTGCAGGTTACGGCCATGATTATAGCCATGCTACTTTCCGTTCTGCGAAGGCATTTGTGGTGGAAACTGGTGTAGCACATGCTGCTAAGGACGGAGGTTTTATATCTGGAGACAGCTATTCGACAATAGAGTTAGGGTTAGGAAAGTATGCTGTGGCAATAAGTGACGGCATGGGTAACGGGGAAAGAGCACATTTAGAAAGTGAAGAAACATTGCAGCTCCTCCAAAAAATACTTCAGTCTGGAATAGAAGAACAGGTTGCTATTAAATCAATCAACTCTGTACTGTCCCTAAGAACAACAGATGAAATTTTTGCAACTTTAGATTTAGCCATGATTGACTTGCAAAATGCAAATGCTAAGTTTCTCAAGATTGGTTCAACACCAAGCTTTATTAAAAGAGGATCAAAGGTAATTAAAATTCAAGCAAGCAACCTGCCAATGGGAATTGTTCAGGAGTTTGATGTCGATGTGGTCAGTGAGCAGTTAAAAGCAGGGGACCTGTTAATTATGATGAGTGATGGCGTTTTTGAAGGGCCGAAGCATGTCGAAAACTTTGACCTGTGGATGAAGAGAAAAATTAAAGAATTGAAGACAGATAGCCCGCAGGAGGTTGCTGACCTTATTATGGAAGAAGTGATTCGCTCACGTTCTGGCCTTATTGAAGACGATATGACAGTTCTAGTTGCGCAAATTAATCACAATATTCCGAAATGGTCTTCTATTCCAATGAGAGGTTTTCATCAAAAAGCGAACTAGTTCTATAAATTAGAGGTATAAATGCTCTTCTTTCCGTCGAAAATGGGACTAATCATTCGAGATGGAGGGGAGAAACAATGAAGACAGGTACATTAAAGCAAATTTTGCTCATTACAGATGGTTGCTCCAATCAGGGGAATGACCCTATTGCAATGGCTGCCTTAGCAAATGAGCAAGGAATTACAGTAAATGTAATTGGTGTGATGGAAAAGGATATAATTGATGATCGCGGATTAAAGGAAATAGAGGAGATTGCTCTTTCCGGTGGTGGCGTGAGCCAAGTTGTTTATGCACAGCAGCTTGCTCAAACAGTTCAAATGGTAACAAAAAAAGCGATGACGCAAACCTTGCAGGGAGTTGTAAACAAAGAATTACAGCAAATATTAGGCAGTGCAAGCAAGGTGGAGGATTTGCCCCCGGAAAAAAGAGGAGAAGTGATGGAGGTTGTGGATGAGCTCGGCGAAACGGTTGAACTAGAAGTACTTGTTTTGGTTGATACTAGTGCAAGCATGAAGCATAAGCTTCCAACAGTTAAAGAAGCACTGATTGATTTATCTTTAAGCTTGAATGCAAGATCAGGTGAAAACAGGTATTCTGTGTTCGTATTTCCCGGGAAAAAGAAAGATGTCGAAAAAATGCTTGATTGGACTCCACGTCTAGAATCATTAACTAGTATTTTCTCTAAGCTTACAACGGGAGGCATTACTCCAACAGGTCCTGCTTTAAAGGAAGCTATCCAATACTTTAAGCAAAAACGTTCATTAAGGAGTCTGATTAGACGTGACGATGATGAATTCTATGAAGAGTCCATTTAAGATAAATCGGGGAACGGTAATTAGAGGCAAATGGCATAAAAAGGAATATACTATTATTAAAGAGCTTGGTTTTGGCGCGAATGGCACAGTTTTTCTTGCAGATTCCAGTCTCGGAAAAGTGGCTTTAAAGCTAAGTGAAAATGGCATGTCCATTATTTCAGAGGTAAATGTATTGAAATCCTTTGCTAAGGTCCAAGGTTACAGCCTTGGACCTTCTTTAATAGATGTTGATGATTGGAACACAACAAGTGGCACCATTTCTTTTTACGTCATGGAGTATATAAACGGCCCTAATCTTCTAGCCTTTATTGAGAATAAGGATAATTCTTGGGTTAATGTTCTAATGATTCAGCTTTTAAAAGATTTGCAGGTCCTGCATGAAAATAACTGGGTATTTGGTGACTTAAAGCCCGAAAACTTAATTATTAATGGGCCGCCTACAAGAATAAGATGCATTGACGTTGGCGGTACTACCATTATTGGGAGAGCAATCAAGGAATTTACAGAGTTTTACGATCGTGGCTACTGGGGACTCGGCTCAAGAAAGGCAGAACCCTCATATGACCTGTTTGCGGTTGCAATGATTATGATAAATATCTATTATCCAAACAGATTCAACAAAGTAGAAGGTGGTCTAAAACAGATCCAAATAATGATTCAAAAAAAACATGAGCTAGTGCAATATGAAAACGTGCTTATAAAGGCACTGACAGGCCGTTATAGAAGTGCTGTTGAAATGAGAAAGGAATTAATACAGCTTTCAAGCGGTAACGAAACAAGGACAACAACAAGGACAAGCTTAAATACAGCAAGTAGAACAAAAACCCCTACTGTTAGTACTAGAGGAACAAGGGGAAGGATGCAAGCACAACAAGGAAAGATAACGAAAAAGAAAAAAAGGACTGGCTATTTGGAATCTATCCTATTAATCGTTGTCATATCACTGTTGTATATTGTATATATTTATGGACAATTGACCTGATATAAGTCTGATGAAAGTAGGTAGTGGGTAAAGCACTTGGTGTTACATTCTCAAAAATGTTATTCTTACATAAGCAGACTGCATACATAAAAAGGTCATAAGAAGTTACTATGCAGAATAGTGATAAATTAAGGAAGTATTTTTTATGTTAGAAGAAAAAGTAGAAGATTATTTAACAAAAAAAGGAGTATTCCTAAGCGGGAAAAAAGTTTTGGTAGGCGTATCTGGAGGACCTGATTCCCTTGCCCTCCTCCATTTCCTATGGAGCAGGGAGTCGACTTGGAATATTAGTGTGATGGCTGCCCATATGGATCATATGTTCAGAGGGGAGGAATCGCTGGATGAGGCAAAATTTGTTGAAGATTTTTGTAGAGATAGGTCTATTCCTATCAAGTGGAAACAAATTAATATGCCGGCAATAATAGAGGAAACAGGGAAAAATGGTCAAATGACATCAAGAGAGTACCGTTATGCATTCTACAAGGAAGTAATGGATGAATATGAGATTCCTTTCCTTGCTCTTGGTCATCATGGAGATGATCAGGTGGAAACAATTTTGATGCGCTTGACTAGAGGCAGCAGTGCTAAAGCTAGAGCTGGAATTCCTTTCAGCCGTCCGTTTGGGCCAGGAAGTTTATTTAGGCCATTTTTATGTTTAGAAAAACAGGAAATAGAGGAATACTGTAATAAGTATATGCTTTTCCCTAGAAGAGATCCGAGTAACGATAAGGAAGTTTACAGCAGGAATAGATTTCGCAAGCATATTCTTCCTTTTTTGAAAAAAGAGAACCCAAATGCTACGGCACATTTTCAACGGTTTAGCGAAGAAGCGGCTGAGGATGAGACTTTTTTAATGGCAGCAACAAAAGCCGTTTGGGAGCAAGTTGTAAAGAATCAGAAGGAAAATGAAATAACCATTGACATTGAAGCATTTCTCTCAATAGCTATTTCTTTACAAAGAAGATGTATTCATCTAATATTAAACTATCTCTATAAAGAGAAGATATCTTCATTATCCGCCTTACATACTAACCAAATAATTACATTATTTCAAAATCCACATTCTTCCGGAAAGATTGATCTCCCAGAAGGTTTGAAGGTAGTCAAATCCTACAATTTGGCGCACTTTCAATTAAACATTTCTCCAAATGAACCCTTTTATTATGAAATTTTAAAAACGGGAGAGATATTATTACCAAATGGGTATTATATTAGGGTAGAATATACTAGCAACACTCCATATGTGACTGGAGATGCTATTATAGTCGATTCTGATTTAATTACATTACCTATTGTTATAAGAACAAGGAGGAATGGAGACAGGATAAAAGTTAGAGGAATGGATGGGATGAAGAAAGTAAAGGGTATATTCATCGATGCAAAGATTCCTCTGCAAGAGAGAGACAGCTGGCCAATTGTTACAGATGGGAACGATAACATTTTATGGCTCCCAGGTTTAAAAAAATCTGTTTATTCTTTAAAGCAGGCGAATAGTGGTTATAATCTATTAATAACATATAAAAAGCAATGATCTTCTAGGGGGCACACAAGCAATGAAACATGATATCGAAAAAATATTGATTTCTGAGGAAGAATTACAAAGCAAGATTAAAGACCTTGGACACCAATTGACAGAGGACTACAAGGATAAGTTTCCTTTGGCTGTTGGAGTGCTTAAAGGGGCAATGCCATTTATGGCCGACCTTTTAAAACGCATGGATACATATCTTGAAATGGATTTCATGGATGTATCAAGCTATGGAAATTCCACTGTTTCTTCAGGTGAAGTGAAAATCCTTAAGGATTTGGATACTTCTGTTGAGGGTAGAGATATCCTTATACTTGAAGACATCATTGACAGCGGTTTGACATTGAGCTATCTTGTTGAACTATTCCGCTATCGCAAAGCAAAATCAATCAAGATTGTGACACTGCTTGATAAGCCTTCTGGAAGGAAAGTAGATTTACAAGCTGATTACATTGGATTTATCGTCCCAGATGAATTTGTAGTTGGTTACGGTCTGGATTATGCAGAAAGATACCGCAATTTGCCTTATATCGGCGTTTTAAAACCAGAAGTTTATACTAACACTAACGAGTAAGTGGAGTAACTGGGAAGTTTCGAGTTCAAGAGGGTAATTTCTTGAATTTACACAATTTTCTATGTTACTATACAATATAGTTTGTTTACCGTGGGAGGAGGTAAGGGATGAACCGTATTTTCCGTAATACCATCTTTTATTTATTGATATTTTTAGTAATTATTGGTGTGGTAAGTTTCTTTAATGGAAATAACGAACCAACCAAGCAATTATCGTATACCGAGCTGATTGAGCACCTTGAAGCAGGTGATGTAAGTTCGATTACACAGCAGCCAGAACGAGGCGTTTTAGAATTACGAGGACAGCTAGACTCTTACAGCAAGGATGAATACTTCGTATCCTATGTAACGAATAATGAAACTGTTCAAAACCGTATTGATAAAGCGGCTACAGAAGGATCAAAAATTGATGTCCTTCCTGCACAAGAAACAAGCAGCTGGGTGACATTCTTTACTTCTATTATTCCTTTTGTCATTATATTCATCTTGTTCTTCTTCTTGCTTAACCAAGCGCAAGGCGGCGGCAGTCGTGTTATGAACTTCGGTAAGAGCAAAGCGAAGCTTTATAATGAAGAGAAGAAGAAAGTCCGTTTTAAAGATGTAGCAGGAGCGGATGAAGAGAAGCAAGAGCTAGTGGAAGTTGTAGAATTCCTGAAAGATCCAAGAAAATTTGCTGAGTTAGGCGCAAGAATTCCTAAGGGTGTCCTTCTTAATGGACCTCCAGGTACAGGTAAAACATTGCTTGCAAGAGCAGTAGCAGGTGAAGCAGGCGTTCCGTTCTTCTCCATCAGCGGATCTGACTTCGTAGAAATGTTTGTAGGGGTCGGTGCATCTCGTGTACGTGACCTATTTGAAACAGCGAAAAAGAATGCGCCATGTATTATCTTTATAGATGAGATTGATGCTGTAGGGCGTCAGCGTGGAGCAGGTCTTGGCGGAGGCCATGACGAGCGTGAACAGACTTTGAACCAGCTATTGGTTGAAATGGACGGGTTTGGTGCAAACGAAGGGATAATCATTGTCGCTGCAACTAACCGACCGGACATTCTTGACCCAGCATTATTACGTCCAGGCCGATTTGACCGTCAAATCACTGTTGACAGACCTGATGTAACAGGCCGCGAAGCTGTATTACGTGTACATGCTCGCAATAAGCCATTAGATTCATCTGTTGACTTAAAGAGTATTGCAATGCGTACACCAGGTTTCTCAGGTGCAGATTTGGAAAACCTATTGAACGAAGCAGCACTTGTTGCTGCAAGATCAGATAAGAAAAAGATTGATATGGAAGATATGGATGAGGCGACAGATCGTGTTATCGCTGGTCCATCTAAGAAAAGCCGTGTCATCTCTAAAAAAGAAAGAAACATTGTTGCCTATCATGAAGCTGGTCATACAATCATTGGGGTTGTTCTTGATGAAGCAGATATGGTGCACAAAGTTACTATCGTTCCAAGAGGTCAAGCTGGAGGATATGCAGTAATGCTTCCTAAAGAAGATCGTTTCCTAATGACGAAAAAAGAGTTATTAGATAAGATTACTGGTTTGCTGGGTGGTCGTGTGGCAGAAGACATCGTCTTTGGCGAAGTCAGCACTGGTGCACATAATGACTTCCAAAGAGCAACAAATATTGCACGCAAAATGGTTACTGAATATGGAATGAGTGAAAAGCTAGGACCACTTCAGTTTGGCCAAGCGCAAGGAGGTCAAGTATTCCTTGGCAGAGATTTGAATAATGAGCAAAACTATTCAGATGCTATTGCTTACGATATTGACCAGGAAATTCAACGCATCATTAAAGAGAGCTATGAAAGAGCGAAAACAATCTTAACTGAAAACAGGGAAAAACTAAACTTGATTGCTGAAACATTGTTGGAAATCGAAACATTGGATGCAGAGCAAATCAACAGCCTTTATAAGGATGGAGTTCTTCCAGATCGTTCAAAAAAAGCTGACTCTTTCACTAATGATGATGTGAAAGTTAACATCAACATGAAAAAAGAAGATGAAGAGCCTAAAGAAGATTAATCTTCAGTGAATAGGCTGTTACGAGAAGGGATGCACATGGTGCATCCCTTTTTTTTATTTTGCCTGAGGTCATTGGATTTCACTTACAAATGCTCGTATGTTATGATATTTAGTGCTGATAATCCATACATCTATTGAAGGCAGCCGCTGCTTAAATAGATGGTGTTTGAAGAATACTAAAAAAGTGGTGACTGACTTTGATTTTTGTTTTTGATATTGGGAATACAAATATTGTGCTTGGAGTATATGATGGCGATAAATTGACTCAACATTGGAGAATTGAGACAAACCGGTTTAAAACAGAGGATGAGTATGGCATGATAATCAAGTCCTTGTTTGATCATGTTGGTTTGAAATTCTCGGATATTGATGGGATTATCATTTCCTCTGTAGTTCCTCCTATCATGTTCTCTTTAGAGAGAATGTGTCAGAAGTACTTTAATATTAAACCTTTAGTGGTGGGACCTGGAACGAAAACAGGATTAAACATTAAATATGATAATCCAAAAGAGGTTGGTGCTGACAGAATAGTGAATGCAGTTGCAGCTATTCATGAGTACGGCAGCCCATTAATCGTTGTAGATTTTGGAACAGCGACAACTTTTTGTTATATAAACGAACATAAGCAATATATGGGTGGAGCAATTGCACCTGGCATTAATATTGCGACAGAAGCACTTTACTCAAAGGCTGCTAAGCTGCCAAGAATAGAGATTGCCCGCCCTGATGGAGTCGTTGGTAAAAACACGGTTTCGGCAATGCAATCTGGGATATTATATGGATATGTTGGACAAGTTGAGGGTATTGTAAAAAGAATGAAGGAACAGAGCAAGGAAAATCCGAAAGTTATTGCAACTGGAGGTTTAGCTAACCTTATTAGTCAAGAATCAAATGCGATTGACATTGTAGATCCGTTTTTAACATTAAAGGGATTGCAGCTTATATATAAAAAGAACAAAGAAAGCAAATAACACCATATTGCTGGGAGAAGCTAATTAGAAAAGGGGTATTATATGAGTGACTATTTAGTAAAAGCATTAGCTTTTAATGACCAAGTGCGAGCATATGCTGTAAAAAGCACAGAGACAGTTGCAGAGGCACAGCGCAGACATTACACATGGCCGACTGCATCTGCAGCGTTGGGAAGAACACTTTCTGCAACGGCAATGCTGGGAGCGATGCTAAAAGGTGATCAAAAATTAACTGTAAAAGTTGACGGCGGCGGACCTATAGGTGCGATTTTGGCTGATGGTAATGCAAAGGGTGAAGTGAGAGGGTACGTAACAAACCCACAAACACATTTTGACCTTAACGAAAATGGAAAACTAGATGTAAGAAGAGCTGTTGGGACAGAAGGAACGCTTTCTGTTGTGAAGGACATTGGCATGCGTGACTACTTTACTGGCCAAGTACCGATTGTTTCTGGTGAGCTTGGAGATGATTTCACCTACTATTTAGTAACTTCTGAGCAAGTACCATCATCTGTTGGTGTTGGGGTGCTTGTAAATCCTGATAATTCAATTCTAGCAGCTGGGGGCTTTATCATTCAGCTTTTACCGGGAACAGATGACGAAACAATCACGAAAATTGAGCAGAGATTACAACAAATACC
Organism: Niallia circulans; assembly: GCF_007273535.1. NCBI lineage: Bacteria > Bacillati > Bacillota > Bacilli > Caryophanales > Bacillaceae > Niallia > Niallia circulans. The sequence goes on along the minus strand of NZ_RIBP01000004.1, from coordinate 957,171 downwards.
GCCAATTTCCAAATTAATTCAAAGAGGTCTTACTCCAGAGGAAATTCTTGAAGAGATATTCGAAAAAGATAATTTGAAGATTATTGAAACAATGCCGATTTCCTTTACATGTACATGCTCTAAAGAACGGTTTACTAATGCAATCATCAGCTTAGGTAAAGCGGAGCTTGAAGATATGATTGCAACAGATGAAAAGGCTGAAGCACACTGTCATTTCTGTAATGAAAAGTACCTTTTCACTAAAGAAGAGCTAGAAGAGCTTCTTGAAGAAGCGAAGTGAAGATGAGAGCCAAGTGCCAAAGTGCACAGGCTCTTTTTTCTGTGTTATCGTAAGTTTTTACAGTAAATAATCCGTTTGGCTTTTTTCAGAAAATAAGAACAAATCAATTGACAAAATAGGCATTCATTGATAAATTAATAATACAATACCAATTAATATACTCGGATTAAAGATAAGGGAGAGATTAAGAATGACTCGTATTGCTAACTCAGTTGTAGATTTAATAGGTCAAACTCCTATTGTGAAATTAAACCGTTTAACAGATGAATCAAGTGCAGATGTATACCTTAAATTAGAATATATGAATCCTGGAAGCAGTGTTAAAGACCGTATTGCTCTAGCAATGATAGAAGCAGCTGAAAAGAGCGGTGACTTGAAACCGGACAGCACAATTATTGAACCTACTAGTGGTAACACTGGAATTGGGCTAGCAATGGTTGCTGCAGCAAAAGGTTATAAGTCAATCCTTGTAATGCCTGAAACGATGAGTTTAGAACGCCGTAACCTGCTAAGAGCATACGGTGCTGAACTAGTATTGACACCAGGTCCTGAGGGCATGGGCGGTGCTATCCGCAAAGCGGAAGAATTAGCTAAGGAAAACGGCTATTTCCTTCCACAGCAATTTAAGAACGTATCTAATCCCGAAGTTCATAGAAACACTACAGGACCAGAAATCATTGCAGCTTTTGGTGATGATAGCGTGGATGCATTTATCGCCGGAATTGGAACTGGCGGAACAATCACGGGTGCTGGAGAAGTTCTGAAGGAAAAGTATAATGATATTAAAATTTATGCAGTGGAACCAACAGATTCTCCAGTGTTATCTGGTGGGAAACCTGGTCCCCACAAAATCCAAGGAATCGGTGCAGGCTTTGTTCCAGAAATCCTAAACAGCGAAGTTTATGATGAAATCATTCAAGTGACAACGGAACAAGCGTTCGATTACGCTAGAAAAGCAGGTAAAGAGGAAGGTATTCTTGGGGGAATCTCTTCTGGTGCTGCGATCTATGCTGCCTTGAAGGTTGCTAAAGAACTAGGTAAGGGCAAAAAAGTTGTAGCAATTATCCCAAGTAACGGAGAACGTTATTTGAGCACAGCGTTGTATCAATTTGATGAAGAGTAATAGAAAAGAAAAAAAGCAGCCTATCGGCTGCTTTTTTTGTTGTCAAATTTTTTTGGTTTTCCTCCAATTCATCATGTATGATGATAAAAGAGAATTCGAAGGAGCGATAGTGAAGTGAAAAAATATAAGGTTTATAGCAGAAGTATAAGCATTTCATATGAACAGTTTTATGAACAGTTTATCCAGATGGCTCAGGAAGCGCAATATTATACCATTTTGGAAAGTGGAAGGGGCGGAAGATACAGTATTGCTGCAATGAACCCTATTGTCACAATGATTGGAAAGAATAATTCACTTGAAGTAGCAGACATAGATGGTACAACAATAATTAAAGGCAACCCGCTCCATTCTGTTAAAAGGAAGATGAAGGAATATGAAGTGGAGAGTAACCATGAGTCTCCTGAGTTTCAAGGAGGAGCAATTGGATTCATCAGCTATGATTATATTCGCTATATCGAAGAACTGCCAAATCTAGCAGCAGATGATTTAGAAACGCCAGATGTTTTCTTCATGCTCTTTGACAATTGGTATGTTTACGATTTGCAGGAAAAGAAGCTTTGGTTATCAAACCTTTACAAAGACGAAAATATTACTGCTGTGAAGGATGGTGTAGAGTCAGCAGTGAAAAAATTTCATGAGCGAAAAGATTCCACACTTCAAACGATAGCACCTGAAAAAACAGAGGGCCAACAAGTTTCGATAAAGGATAACGAGTTCCAGCAATCGGTTAGAAAAATACAAGATTATATTGCTCAGGGAGACGTTTTTCAAGTGAACTTATCGGTTCGGCAAATGACTCCTTTGGGCGTTTCAGCTTTAGATGTATATAATCAACTGCGCATTTTGAATCCATCACCGTATATGGGATATTTCCACACACCTGAATTTCAGCTTGTTTCCGGTTCACCTGAACTGTTAGTGAAGAAAAAGGACAATGAGATTAGTACACGTCCAATAGCGGGGACAAGATCAAGAGGGAAAGATGATCAGGAAGATCAAAAGCTTGCGGATGAACTAATCGGAAGCGAAAAAGAACGGGCAGAGCATGTTATGCTTGTTGACCTAGAGCGAAATGACCTGGGCAGGGTAAGTGAATACGGCTCTGTTGAAGTTAATGAATTTATGGCGATAGAAAAGTATTCACATGTCATGCATATTGTATCAAATGTAAGAGGCAGGCTTGCTCCTGACTGTGATGAATATGATTTAATTGACAGTATGTTTCCAGGAGGAACGATAACGGGAGCTCCGAAAATACGAACGATGGAAATTATTGAAGAGCTTGAGCCTGTCAGGAGAGGGCCGTATACTGGTTCACTAGGCTGGATCGGATTTAATAACGATGTTGAATTAAATATTATGATTAGGACAATGCTCGTGAAGGACAATAAAGCTTATGTACAAGCAGGAGCTGGAATTGTTATCGATTCTGTCCCGAGTAATGAATATAAGGAATCAATGAAAAAAGCCAGAGCTTTATGGAATGCAAAAGAGCTGGCAGAAGAGAAGTAGGTGGAAAAATGATATACATGATCGATAATTATGATTCATTTACGTATAATCTAGTGCAATACTTGGGCTCATTAGGGAAGGAACTGACCGTCAGCCGTAATAATAAGACATCTATCGAAGAGATAAGAAGGAATCAGCCGGAATATTTAATGATATCACCAGGGCCGTGTACACCAAATGAAGCAGGGATAAGTCTTGAGGCGATTAGGGCTTTTGCTGGAAAGCTTCCTATTTTTGGAGTGTGCTTAGGGCATCAGGCGATTGCTCAAGTGTTCGGCGGCACAGTAATTCAAGCTGAAAACTTAATGCATGGAAAAACATCCCTTATCCATCATGATAACAAAACAATATTTCGGGGGCTTCCAAATCCTTTCCCTGCAACAAGATATCATTCTCTTATTGTAGAGAAACACTCCCTGCCTGATTGTTTAGAGGTATCTGCTTGGACTGATGCAGGAGAAATTATGGGCTTACGCCATAAAGAGTTGCCCATTGAGGCCGTTCAATTTCATCCTGAATCAATTATGACAACTGCCGGCATGGAGCTTTTGTCTAACTTTGTGGAGCTATATAAAAAAGGGGACGCCTGATTATGTATATTTATATAAATGAAGAAATCCTCCCTAAGGAAAAGGCATATGTATCGGTTTTTGATCATGGGTTTATGTATGGAGCCGGATTGTTTGAGACATTTCGCACATACAACAAACATCCATTCCTATTAGACAGCCATTTAGAGCGGTTGAATAGGGGACTCGGACAGTTGAATATTACCCGCAGGTTTCAAAGGGAGGAAATAAATGCTATAATCCAGCGATTATTAACAAAGAACAGTCTGGAAAATGCGTATATTCGTTTTAATGTTTCTGCAGGAATAGGAGAAATAGGACTTCAAACAACTCCCTATAATGATTCAAACGTTATAATGTATATGAAACCATTACAAGCAATAGAAAAGCTGGTAGAGAAAAAAGCAGAATGGCTGAAGATTAACAGAAATACACCAGAGGGTAGTGAAAGGCTTAAGTCACACCATTATTTAAATAATCTTTTAGCGAAAAGAGAAATTGGTGATGATTTGTTGACGGAAGGGATCTTTCTAACAAAAGAAGGCTATGTTGCTGAAGGGATAACCTCCAATCTTTTTTGGATAAAAGATAAGGTCTTATACACACCGAGTTTGGAAACGGGGATATTGAATGGAATCACTAGACAATATATTCTTGCACAAGCAAACCGGACAGGTTTAGAGGTAAGGGAGGGACTTTATTTACCTGAAGAGCTGCTACAGGCAGATGAGGTTTTCGCCACAAACTCCATTCAGGAAATTATTCCAATCAAAAGCATTGGATTGAAAAATTATAAAGGAGCAGCTGGCCAAATGGTACAAATGCTTCATAAGGAATACAAAAAAAGCTGTTCGACATTATGGTCAATAGCGGAGCTGGGAGGTAATAGGTGAATGCAGGAAATACGTTGCGGAAAGTATACACTTCCTTTTAATGAAAAAACACTGATTATGGGGATATTGAATGTTAATCCAGATTCTTTTTCAGATGGAGGAAAGTATAATCAACTGGACAAGGCACTGAAGCATGCAGTGGAAATGGTAGAAAACGGGGCTGATATTTTAGATATTGGCGGGGAATCAACAAGACCGGGATATATCGAGATAACAGCAGAGGAAGAAATCGATCGGGTTGCTCCTATTATTGAGTTGCTCTCGAAGGAAGTGGATGTTCCTATCTCTATTGATACTTATAAGGCAAGTGTGGCAAGGTCAGCTATGGAAGCAGGGGCACATATTATTAATGATATATGGGGAGCAAAGCGAGAGCCAGAAATCGCTACTGTAGCAGCGGATTATGATGCGCCGATTATCCTTATGCATAATCGCAACGATCAGGACTATCAGTCTTTCATAGATGATGTACTTGCTGACATGGAGGAAAGCATTAATATATCTCTAAAATTCGGTGTTAACAAAGATAAGATCATTCTTGATCCTGGAATAGGCTTTGCAAAGAACTTAACAACTAACCTAGAAATGATGCGGAACTTGGACAAGTTTGTAGCGTTAGGTTATCCTGTTCTGCTTGGTACTTCCAAAAAATCTATGATCGGTAATGTTCTAGATTTGCCTGTATCAGAAAGAATGGAAGGAACGGGAGCTACAGTGTGCTTTGGTATACAAAAAGGCTGCCAAATTGTTCGAGTTCATGATGTTAAGGAAATGACCAGAATGGCGCGCATGATGGATGCTTTAATGGGAAAGGGGCAGTACAGTGGATAAGATAGCATTAAACAAGATGGAATTCTATGGCTATCATGGGGTTTTTCAAGAGGAAACTAAATTAGGACAAAGATTTATAGTTGATTTAGAAGTAGAGACAGATTTACAACAAGCAGGCACAACAGATAACTTGGAGTATTCCATTAATTATGGGCAGCTTTATTTTGATGTCAAGGAAATTGTAGAAGGTAAACCGTTCAAATTAATTGAAGCTGTCGCTGAAGCGATAGCTGATAAAATGCTAAACAGCTATAATCGAGTGCACGGTGTAATGGTACGTGTTATTAAGCCCGACCCGCCTATTCCTGGTCATTATCAATCTGTTTCTGTTGAGATATTGAGGAAACGCTAATGAGTAACACTGCATTTTTATCATTAGGTTCAAATATAGGTGAACGGCTAGAAAATTTAAGAGAAGCTGTGCTTATGCTAGAACAAAATAATAGTATAGAGGTGGTAAGTGTTTCCTCTATTTATGAAACAGATCCTGTAGGGTATGAGGAGCAGGAAATGTTTTTGAATATAGCTGTACAAGTAAGGACTTTGCTTTCACCGTTTGATTTATTAGGGGCTTGCCAAGATATAGAACAAAAGCTTGGAAGGAAAAGGATAATAAGATGGGGGCCACGAACAATAGACCTTGACATTTTATTGTTTAATCACGAAAATATAGAATCAGAGAAGCTAATTATTCCACATCCAAGAATGGAGGAGCGGGCGTTTGTATTAATTCCGCTTATAGAGATAGCTCCTTTCGTGAAAGTACCGAATAAATCAACGCATTTAAAAGAAAGTCTAGAGCTTTTGCATGATAAAGAAGGAGTAAGAGTATGGAGACATCAGAAAAATGGGGAAGACGTATTCGCGCTTTTCGAAAACTAAAAGGATATACACAAGAGAAGTTGGCAAAAGAACTGCTTGTGTCTGTATCGATATTGGGAGAAATAGAAAGAGGAAACAGAGTTCCCTCTGATGAGATTATTGACTCAATCGTTAGAGTTTTAAATATAAGCAGAGAAGAGTTAGACCCAAATGTTAATAGGTAATGCAAGAAGGAGGTAATTGCTTGTTTAAGATTGGCAATGTTGAGATGAAAAACCGTGTTGTTTTAGCGCCGATGGCAGGAATATCTAACTCGGCATTTCGCTTAACAGTAAAGGAATTCGGAGCTGGTTTGGTTTGTGCAGAAATGATCAGTGACAAGGGGATTGTTTCAAAAAACCAAAAGACAATGAATATGTTATATATAGATGAACGAGAAAATCCTCTAAGCTTGCAAATTTTCGGTGGAGAAAAGGATACATTAGTAGAAGCGGCTCGGTTTGTAGATAAAAATACTAATGCTGACATTATTGATATCAATATGGGATGTCCTGTTCCTAAGATTACGAAATGCGATGCAGGTGCAAAATGGCTTCTTGATCCAAATAAGATTTATGACATGGTTTCAGCTGTAGTTGAAGCGGTAGATAAACCAGTTACAGTGAAAATGCGCATGGGCTGGGATGAAGAGCATATATATGCTGTGCGAAATGCCCAGGCGGTTGAGCGTGCCGGTGGTTCAGCAGTGTCACTGCATGGACGTACTCGAGTGCAGTTGTATGAAGGTCAAGCAAACTGGGACATTATTCGTGAGGTTAAGCAATCTATTAACATTCCACTTATCGGGAATGGAGATGTGAACACGCCGCAGGATGCTAAAAGAATGCTTGAGGAAACTGGTTGTGATGCAGTAATGATCGGTAGAGCTGCATTAGGTAATCCATGGATGATTTACCGCACTGTGAATTATCTCGAAACAGGAGAGCTTGTGGAAGAGCCAACTGCACGTGAAAAAATAGATGTATGTATTCTTCATTTAGACCGTTTAATTGAATTGAAAAGTGAATATGTCGCCATTAGAGAAATGAGAAAGCATGCAGCATGGTATTTAAAGGGAGTCCCTGGCAATGGGAAGGTACGTAATGCTGTTAATGAATGTGAAACTCGTGAGCAGCTTGTTTCTGTATTAAATAGTTTAGTACTAGAAACGAAAGAAAAGGAAATACAAGTAGGATAATTACCTTATTTCTATTGCATATACCTGACTTAAAGGCTGCCGGTGAAAAAAACTGGCAGTTTTTTTTCTTTTTTAGTGTCTGTAGTTGTAACATTGTGTAGAATAATAAAGTATGTAATTAAAATTACGGTTTCCTTATGGGTGTCATACATAAATAAAGATAGTGGAGATGATTTTAGTATGAGTCATGAAGAATTGAATTTAAATGACCAATTACAAGTAAGACGAAACAAAATGACTGATCTTCGTGATCAAGGTATAGATCCTTTTGGTAAAAGATTTGAGCGTACTCACTTATCACAGGAATTGAAAAGCCAATACGATGCTTTTACAAAGGAAGAGCTTGAGGAAAAAGGCATTATCGTTTCTATTGCAGGAAGAGTAATGACAAAAAGAGGTAAAGGTAAAGCAGGTTTTGCTCATATTCAAGACCTTGAAGGACAAATACAGCTTTATGTAAGAAAAGATGCGGTTGGCGAGGAACAATATGCTATCTTTAATACGGTTGATTTAGGGGACATAGTTGGAGTAGAGGGAACTCTGTTCAAGACAAATGTTGGTGAACTTTCTATTAAGGTTAAGGATTTCACATTGCTGACAAAAGCATTGCGTCCACTGCCAGATAAGTTCCACGGTCTAAAAGATATTGAGCAGCGTTACCGTCAACGCTATCTTGATTTGATTTCAAGTGAAGAAAGTAAGCATACATTCATTCTTCGCAGCAAAATCATCCAATCTATGCGCAGATATCTTGATGATAACGGTTATCTAGAAGTAGAAACACCGATGATGCATTCAATTGCAGGCGGTGCATCCGCGCGTCCGTTTATTACACATCATAATGCATTAGATATGCCTTTATATATGCGTATTGCTATTGAACTTCATCTGAAAAGACTGATTGTCGGCGGCATGGAGAAGGTTTATGAAATTGGGCGTGTATTTAGAAATGAAGGGGTTTCTACAAGACATAACCCTGAGTTTACGATGATTGAACTTTATGAGGCATATGCAGACTATCGTGATATTATGAGCCTGACAGAAAACCTTGTAGCACATATCTCTCAAGAAATACATGGAACAACAACAATACCATATGGTGAATATGAAGTTGATCTAAAACCAGAGTGGACAAGACTGCATATGGTTGATGCAATTAAACAATATACTGGCGTTGATTTCTGGCCGCATATGACTGTTGAGGTAGCTAGAAAATTAGCTAAAGAAAACAATATTGAAATCAATGATAATATGACTTACGGACATATTGTTAACGAGTTCTTTGAGCAAAGAGTAGAGGAAAAGCTGATTCAGCCTACGTTTATTTATGGGCATCCGCTTGAAATTTCACCATTAGCGAAAAAGAATGATGAAGATCCACGCTTCACTGATCGTTTTGAATTATTCATTGTAGGAAGAGAGCATGCAAATGCCTTCACTGAATTAAATGATCCAATCGATCAAAGAGAAAGATTCGAAGCGCAAGTGAAAGAACGTGAGCAAGGAAATGATGAAGCGCATCTTATGGATGATGATTTTGTAGAGGCACTTGAATATGGCATGCCTCCAACAGGTGGACTAGGAATCGGTATCGATAGACTAGTTATGCTTTTAACAAATGCACCATCTATCCGAGATGTACTATTATTCCCATTAATGAGACATCGCTCATAATGTAGAAGCCCCGGAATGGACTGTCATTCCGGGGCTTTTAATATAAAGAAAATATTTAGGTTGTCTATTGGTTTTGAACCAATTCTTATGGGTAAAATGGAAATATAGTTATTAGAATATTTTTTCTTTAAAAAAATAGTTGCATCCTATTAATTACGGTGGTATATTTATATTCGTTGCTGAAACAAGATAGTAACGAAAATGAAAAATAAATTTAAAAAACTGTTGACTACATAAATGACTTCTGGTAATATTAATAAAGTCGTCTGATAGCGACAGAAAATTGCTCTTTGAAAACTGAACAAACAAACGTCAACAATAATCGTTTTTATAACTTCGTTATAGAAACAAAAACAAGTAACAAAAAGCTAGAGTTTAGCAATGAGCTAATCTTACTCTTTATCGGAGAGTTTGATCCTGGCTCAGGACGAACGCTGGCGGCGTGCCTAATACATGCAAGTCGAGCGGACTTAAAAAGCTTGCTTTTTAAGTTAGCGGCGGACGGGTGAGTAACACGTGGGCAACCTGCCTGTAAGACTGGGATAACTTCGGGAAACCGGAGCTAATACCGGATAATCCTTTTCTACTCATGTAGGAAAGCTGAAAGACGGTTTACGCTGTCACTTACAGATGGGCCCGCGGCGCATTAGCTAGTTGGTGAGGTAACGGCTCACCAAGGCGACGATGCGTAGCCGACCTGAGAGGGTGATCGGCCACACTGGGACTGAGACACGGCCCAGACTCCTACGGGAGGCAGCAGTAGGGAATCTTCCGCAATGGACGAAAGTCTGACGGAGCAACGCCGCGTGAGTGATGAAGGTTTTCGGATCGTAAAACTCTGTTGTTAGGGAAGAACAAGTACGAGAGTAACTGCTCGTACCTTGACGGTACCTAACCAGAAAGCCACGGCTAACTACGTGCCAGCAGCCGCGGTAATACGTAGGTGGCAAGCGTTGTCCGGAATTATTGGGCGTAAAGCGCGCGCAGGCGGTCCTTTAAGTCTGATGTGAAAGCCCACGGCTCAACCGTGGAGGGTCATTGGAAACTGGGGGACTTGAGTGCAGAAGAGAAGAGTGGAATTCCACGTGTAGCGGTGAAATGCGTAGAGATGTGGAGGAACACCAGTGGCGAAGGCGACTCTTTGGTCTGTAACTGACGCTGAGGCGCGAAAGCGTGGGGAGCAAACAGGATTAGATACCCTGGTAGTCCACGCCGTAAACGATGAGTGCTAAGTGTTAGAGGGTTTCCGCCCTTTAGTGCTGCAGCAAACGCATTAAGCACTCCGCCTGGGGAGTACGGCCGCAAGGCTGAAACTCAAAGGAATTGACGGGGGCCCGCACAAGCGGTGGAGCATGTGGTTTAATTCGAAGCAACGCGAAGAACCTTACCAGGTCTTGACATCTCCTGACAATCCTAGAGATAGGACGTTCCCCTTCGGGGACAGGATGACAGGTGGTGCATGGTTGTCGTCAGCTCGTGTCGTGAGATGTTGGGTTAAGTCCCGCAACGAGCGCAACCCTTGATCTTAGTTGCCAGCATTCAGTTGGGCACTCTAAGGTGACTGCCGGTGACAAACCGGAGGAAGGTGGGGATGACGTCAAATCATCATGCCCCTTATGACCTGGGCTACACACGTGCTACAATGGATGGTACAAAGGGCAGCAAAACCGCGAGGTCGAGCCAATCCCATAAAACCATTCTCAGTTCGGATTGTAGGCTGCAACTCGCCTACATGAAGCTGGAATCGCTAGTAATCGCGGATCAGCATGCCGCGGTGAATACGTTCCCGGGCCTTGTACACACCGCCCGTCACACCACGAGAGTTTGTAACACCCGAAGTCGGTGGGGTAACCCTTCTGGGAGCCAGCCGCCTAAGGTGGGATAGATGATTGGGGTGAAGTCGTAACAAGGTAGCCGTATCGGAAGGTGCGGCTGGATCACCTCCTTTCTAAGGAAAATGGATTTATTCCATTCATAGATTGTTGATAGTTTGTTGTTCAGTTTTGAGGGAGCAATTCCTCATGATATAAAATTGTTCTTTGAAAACTAAATCATATAGAAGAAAAACCAAGATTAAACCGAGTAATCGCCATCTTAGATTCTCTATGTAAATAGAAGAATTAGGGTAAAGAGTAACATCTTTAGCCAAAATCAAGTTAAGTTAGAAAGGGCGCACGGTGGATGCCTTGGCACTAGGAGCCGATGAAGGACGGGACTAACACCGATATGCTTCGGGGAGCTGTAAGTAAGCTTTGATCCGGAGATTTCCGAATGGGGAAACCCGCTATCCGTAATGGGATAGCATCGTTACTTGAATACATAGAGTAACAGAAGGCAGACCCGGGGAACTGAAACATCTAAGTACCCGGAGGAAGAGAAAGCAAACGCGATTCCCTTAGTAGCGGCGAGCGAAACGGGATTAGCCCAAACCAAGAGGCTTGCCTCTTGGGGTTGTAGGACACTCTACATGGAGTTACAAAGGAACGGGGTAGATGAATAGGTCTGGAAAGGCCAGTCACAGAAGGTAAAAACCCTGTAGTCGAAACTTCGTTCCCTCCTGAGTGGATCCTGAGTACGGCGGGACACGAGAAATCCCGTCGGAAGCAGGGAGGACCATCTCCCAAGGCTAAATACTCCCTAGTGACCGATAGTGAACCAGTACCGTGAGGGAAAGGTGAAAAGCACCCCGGAAGGGGAGTGAAATAGATCCTGAAACCGTGTGCCTACAAGTAGTTAGAGCCCATTAATGGGTGATAGCGTGCCTTTTGTAGAATGAACCGGCGAGTTACGATTACATGCAAGGTTAAGTTGAAGAGACGGAGCCGCAGCGAAAGCGAGTCTGAATAGGGCGATAGAGTATGTGGTCGTAGACCCGAAACCAGGTGATCTACCCATGTCCAGGGTGAAGTCCAGGTAACACTGGATGGAGGCCCGAACCCACGCACGTTGAAAAGTGCGGGGATGAGGTGTGGGTAGCGGAGAAATTCCAATCGAACTTGGAGATAGCTGGTTCTCTCCGAAATAGCTTTAGGGCTAGCCTCAAGGTAAGAGTATTGGAGGTAGAGCACTGTTTGGACTAGGGGCCCCCATCGGGTTACCGAATTCAGACAAACTCCGAATGCCAAATACTTATCCTTGGGAGTCAGACTGCGAGTGATAAGATCCGTAGTCAAGAGGGAAACAGCCCAGACCACCAGCTAAGGTCCCAAAGTATACGTTAAGTGGAAAAGGATGTGGAGTTGCTTAGACAACCAGGATGTTGGCTTAGAAGCAGCCACCATTTAAAGAGTGCGTAATAGCTCACTGGTCGAGTGACTCTGCGCCGAAAATGTACCGGGGCTAAACGTATCACCGAAGCTGTGGATTGACATCTATGATGTCAGTGGTAGGAGAGCGTTCTAAGGGCGTTGAAGCTAGACCGTAAGGACTGGTGGAGCGCTTAGAAGTGAGAATGCCGGTATGAGTAGCGAAAGATGAGTGAGAATCTCATCCACCGAATGCCTAAGGTTTCCTGAGGAAGGCTCGTCCACTCAGGGTTAGTCGGGACCTAAGCCGAGGCTGAAGAGCGTAGGCGATGGACAACAGGTTGATATTCCTGTACCACCTTATGAATCGTTTGAGCGATGGGGGACGCAGGAGGATAGGGTAAGCGTGCTGTTGGATTAGCACGTCCAAGCAGTTAGGCTGGTAATGAGGCAAATCCCATTACCGTGAAGGCGGAGCTGTGACGGCGAGGGAAATATAGTACCGAAGTTCCTGATTCCACACTGCCAAGAAAAGCCTCTAGCGAGATTCAAGGTGCCCGTACCGCAAACCGACACAGGTAGGCGAGGAGAGAATCCTAAGGTGAGCGAGAGAACTCTCGTTAAGGAACTCGGCAAAATGACCCCGTAACTTCGGGAGAAGGGGTGCTCTTTTGGGTGCAAGCCCGAGAGAGCCGCAGTGAATAGGCCCAGGCGACTGTTTAGCAAAAACACAGGTCTCTGCGAAGCCGTAAGGCGAAGTATAGGGGCTGACACCTGCCCGGTGCTGGAAGGTTAAGAGGAGGGGTTAGCGTTCGCGCGAAGCTCTGAATTGAAGCCCCAGTAAACGGCGGCCGTAACTATAACGGTCCTAAGGTAGCGAAATTCCTTGTCGGGTAAGTTCCGACCCGCACGAAAGGTGTAACGATCTGGGCACTGTCTCAACGAGAGACTCGGTGAAATTATAGTACCTGTGAAGATGCAGGTTACCCGCGACAGGACGGAAAGACCCCGTGGAGCTTTACTGTAGCCTGATATTGAATTTTGGTACAGCTTGTACAGGATAGGTAGGAGCCTTGGAAGCCGGAGCGCCAGCTTCGGTGGAGGCATTGGTGGGATACTACCCTGGCTGTATTGACATTCTAACCCGCACCCCTTATCGGGGTGGGAGACAGTGTCAGGTGGGCAGTTTGACTGGGGCGGTCGCCTCCTAAAAAGTAACGGAGGCGCCCAAAGGTTCCCTCAGAATGGTTGGAAATCATTCGTAGAGTGTAAAGGCACAAGGGAGCTTGACTGCGAGACCTACAAGTCGAGCAGGGACGAAAGTCGGGCTTAGTGATCCGGTGGTTCCGCATGGAAGGGCCATCGCTCAACGGATAAAAGCTACCCCGGGGATAACAGGCTTATCTCCCCCAAGAGTCCACATCGACGGGGAGGTTTGGCACCTCGATGTCGGCTCATCGCATCCTGGGGCTGTAGTCGGTCCCAAGGGTTGGGCTGTTCGCCCATTAAAGCGGTACGCGAGCTGGGTTCAGAACGTCGTGAGACAGTTCGGTCCCTATCCGTCGTGGGCGTAGGAAATTTGAGAGGAGCTGTCCTTAGTACGAGAGGACCGGGATGGACGCACCGCTGGTGTACCAGTTGTCTTGCCAAAGGCATAGCTGGGTAGCTATGTGCGGAAGGGATAAGTGCTGAAAGCATCTAAGCATGAAGCCCCCCTCGAGATGAGATTTCCCATAGCGTAAGCTAGTAAGATCCCTGAAAGATGATCAGGTTGATAGGTTTGAGGTGGAAGCATGGTGACATGTGGAGCTGACAAATACTAATAGATCGAGGACTTAACTAAAATGAAAAGCGGAAAAAGACCGCTTAAATCGGTAGGGTGTTGGAGCGCACGAATAGCAGTCGTAAGACTGTGTGTGAGTGAGTGAAACAGCCGTACGATTTGGCTTTTGAAGCTGGACAAAAGATTACTTGGTTCTTGCTTTTCTTCTTATATGATTTAGTTTTGAGAGAACAACTCATAAAAACATAATAGTCTGGTGGCGATAGCGAGAAGGTCACACCCGTTCCCATACCGAACACGGAAGTTAAGCTTCTCAGCGCCGATGGTAGTTGGGGGCTCTCCCCCTGTGAGAGTAGGACGTCGCCAGGCATATAACGGAGGATTAGCTCAGCTGGGAGAGCATCTGCCTTACAAGCAGAGGGTCGGCGGTTCGATCCCGTCATCCTCCACCATATATACGCCGATGTAGCTCAATTGGTAGAGCAACTGACTTGTAATCAGTAGGTTGGGGGTTCAAGTCCTCTCGTCGGCACCATCTTTTAAAATAAGATGAGTCATTAGCTCAGTTGGTAGAGCATCTGACTTTTAATCAGAGGGTCGCAGGTTCGAATCCTGCATGACTCACCATAATGCGGGTGTGGCGGAATTGGCAGACGCACTAGACTTAGGATCTAGCGCCGCAAGGCGTGGGGGTTCGACTCC
>NZ_RIBP01000004.1:722500-937500 GCF_007273535.1 Niallia circulans | reverse complement strand
TCCCAAGGGTTGGGCTGTTCGCCCATTAAAGCGGTACGCGAGCTGGGTTCAGAACGTCGTGAGACAGTTCGGTCCCTATCCGTCGTGGGCGTAGGAAATTTGAGAGGAGCTGTCCTTAGTACGAGAGGACCGGGATGGACGCACCGCTGGTGTACCAGTTGTCTTGCCAAAGGCATAGCTGGGTAGCTATGTGCGGAAGGGATAAGTGCTGAAAGCATCTAAGCATGAAGCCCCCCTCGAGATGAGATTTCCCATAGCGTAAGCTAGTAAGATCCCTGAAAGATGATCAGGTTGATAGGTTTGAGGTGGAAGCATGGTGACATGTGGAGCTGACAAATACTAATAGATCGAGGACTTAACTAAAATGAAAAGCGGAAAAAGACCGCTTAAATCGGTAGGGTGTTGGAGCGCACGATTAGCAGTCGTAAGACTGTGTGTGAGTGAGTGAAACAGCCGTACGATTTGGCTTTTGAAGCTGGACAAAAGATTACTTGGTTCTTGCTTTTCTTCTTATATGATTTAGTTTTGAGAGAACAACTCATAAAAACATAATAGTCTGGTGGCGATAGCGAGAAGGTCACACCCGTTCCCATACCGAACACGGAAGTTAAGCTTCTCAGCGCCGATGGTAGTTGGGGGCTCTCCCCCTGTGAGAGTAGGACGTCGCCAGGCACCTAAAGCCTTAAAAGCATTTGCTTTTAAGGCTTTTTTATTTATTTTTATAGATTTTAATCATACATTTATAAACTTTCCTTCCTAGTTCACCCCATTTTCTAAGATTAATTCTTCAGGATCTACAGCTCTCACTTGATAATCGATTCAAATCAGACTATAGTATATATAATTTAATCATAAAAACTTACTGTTCATTAATAAAAGTTCGCCCCTTTCAGGTTTGAGATTGAGTAATAATGGGAAAATTAATAAAACATCAATCTTGCTAAAAATCTTTTTTATCATGTATAATTATAGTCAAATATAGTCAAAGTCAGAAGGGGGAGGCTTGGTGAGAAATATTTCGGATATAATTGAGAATTATTTAAAACAAGTGTTAGAGATGAGCGGAAAATCACTTGTTGAAATTAAAAGAAGTGAAGTTGCCGATAGGTTTGATTGTGTACCATCACAAATAAACTATGTCATCAATACTCGATTTACAATTGAAAAAGGATACATGGTTGAAAGTAAACGTGGTGGAGGCGGCTTCATCCGAATAGTGAAGGTGCAATCACATGATTCCGCTGATCTCATTGACCAATTAATATCCCTTATACAAAGTCGAATACCTCAAAGCAGTGCAGAAGACGTTATTTTCCGACTCGTTGAAGAAGAGGTAATTAATGAACGAGAAGCGAAAATAATGCTGAGTGTTATTGATCGCTCTGTGCTGTACCTTGACCTTCCATATAGAGATGAACTAAGAGCAAGACTATTAAAAGCAATGTTAACAACATTAAAATATAAATAAGAATGTTAGCTGTGAGGTGAAAGCATGAACTGTTCAGAATGTCAGCAAAGACCTGCAACACTTCATTTTTCTAAAACCATAAATGGTAACAAAATCGAGTTTCATCTTTGTGAACATTGTGCTAAAGAAAAGGGTGACTTAATTGTCGCCAATGAATCTCCTGGATTCTCATTCAATAGCCTTTTAGCCAGTTTGCTTAATATGGAGCCTAGTTTTCAGCAAATTAAGCATGATACATATCAACAGGAAGCAGACCTTCAATGCAAGCATTGCTCTATGACTTTCCCACAGTTTACGAAGATAGGAAGATTTGGCTGTCCAAATTGCTATGATACATTCAAGGATAGACTCCAACCTATATTCAAAAGACTTCATGGTGGAAATGTTGAAAATAAAGGGAAGGTTCCAGCAAGAGCAGGGGGCCATATTCTAATTAAAAAGGAAATTGGTAAGCTACGGGAACACTTAAAGGAACTTATTATCCAGGAAGAGTTTGAAAAGGCTGCTGAAGTCAGAGATGACATAAGAAAAAAAGAAAAACAACTGGTAACTTTTGATGAGAGGGGAGAGTAGGAGTTGTCTTTTGAAAAATTCATTAATAATGCAAAAACATCCTGGATGTGTTCAGATGGACCTGACTCTGATATTGTACTTACCTCTCGAATCAGATTAGCCAGAAATATAAACACATTTAGGTTTCCAATTCTGTTTTCTAATGAGGAAGCAGAATCCGTAATTCATAAGGTCAGTGAAAAGCTTGCTGATCAATCCAATGAAAAAGTTGGTAATTTAGAGCTATTGAAGATGGAAGAACTGCAACAACTTGAAAAAAGGGTGCTTGTGGAAAAGCATTTAATCAGTCCTCTTCTTGCTAATGAAGCTGTCTATGGAGCGTGTGTTCTATCAGACGATGAAGAGGTAAGTATTATGCTTAATGAAGAGGATCATATTAGAATCCAGTGCATCAAACCTGGACTACAGGTAATGGAAGCTTTAGAAAAGGCAAATGATATAGATAATTGGTTAGAAGAATCTGTAGATTATGCGTATCATCTTGAATTAGGGTATTTAACTAGTTGTCCCACAAATATAGGCACAGGTTTAAGGGCCTCTGTCATGATGCATCTCCCCGGGATGGTCTTAACCCAGCAGATGAATAGAATTATACCAGCCATTAATCAATTAGGGCTTGTTGTAAGAGGAATTTACGGGGAGGGCAGCGAAGCTTTAGGGAATATATTTCAAATCTCCAACCAAATTACATTAGGCAAATCAGAAACAGATATTGTAGAAGAATTAAAAAGTGTAGTACTTCAGCTAATTGAGCAAGAAAGAGCTGCAAGAGAGGCATTAGCAAGAACTTCAAACATACAATTAGAAGATAGAGTTTTCCGATCATATGGAATCCTCTGCAACAGCCGAATCATTGAAACAAAAGAAGCAGCTAAATGCTTATCAGATCTTCAATTGGGAATTGACCTTGGTTTTATCAAAAATGTCTCAAAAGGTATACTTAACGAGCTGCTTATCTTGACTCAGCCTGGTTTTCTTCAGCTTTATTCAGGCGGGCAAATGAATCCAAATGATCGCGACATTCGCCGCGCATCCTTAATAAGAGAAAGATTATTGTTGGAAACAGAGTAATTATATAATTGGGAGGATGACATTATGATGTTTGGACGTTTTACAGAAAGAGCACAAAAGGTATTAGCACTTTCACAAGAAGAAGCAATCCGCTTAGGACATAATAATATTGGAACAGAACATATTTTACTTGGATTAGTCCGTGAGGGAGAAGGCATTGCTGCAAAGGCATTGCAAGCTCTTGGGTTAGGACCTGAAAAAATTCAAGAAGAAGTTGAAAATCTTATTGGCCGTGGGACAGAGGGCTCTCAAACAATTCATTATACTCCTAGAGCAAAAAAGGTAATTGAACTATCTATGGATGAAGCAAGAAAGCTTGGTCACTCCTATGTAGGAACAGAACATATTCTTCTTGGACTTATCCGTGAAGGAGAAGGTGTGGCAGCACGAGTATTGAATAATGTTGGTGTAAGTCTGAATAAGGCGAGACAACAGGTACTACAGCTGCTTGGAAGCAGTGAATCAGGTGGTCATCAAGGCAGCTCTGCTGCAAGTGCAAATACTCCAACACTTGATAGCCTTGCGAGGGATTTGACTTCGATTGCAAGAGAAGGCAGCCTTGATCCGGTTATTGGCAGAAGCAAAGAAATTCAACGTGTTATTGAAGTATTGAGCAGAAGAACAAAGAATAATCCAGTGCTGATCGGGGAGCCTGGTGTCGGTAAAACAGCTATCGCAGAAGGCTTAGCACAACAAATTGTTCAAAATGAAGTACCTGAGATTTTGAGAGATAAAAGGGTAATGACTTTAGATATGGGTACTGTTGTGGCAGGAACAAAATACCGCGGTGAGTTTGAAGATCGCTTGAAAAAGGTGATGGATGAAATTCGCCAAGCAGGAAACATCATCTTATTCATTGACGAGTTGCATACGTTAATTGGAGCAGGTGGAGCAGAAGGTGCTATCGATGCATCCAACATATTAAAGCCGTCATTAGCAAGAGGAGAGCTGCAATGTATCGGTGCAACTACACTTGATGAATACCGCAAGTATATTGAAAAAGATGCAGCATTAGAAAGACGCTTCCAGCCAATCACAGTTGATGAGCCAACAATGGAAGAATCTATTCAGATTCTTAAAGGATTGCGCGACAGATATGAAGCGCATCACCGAGTATCCATTATTGATGAAGCAATTGAAGCAGCGGTAAAATTATCAGACCGTTATATTTCAGACCGCTTCTTGCCAGATAAAGCGATTGATTTAATTGATGAAGCTGGTTCGAAAGTAAGATTAAGATCGTATACAACTCCTCCTAATCTTAAAGAATTAGAGGTTAAACTAGAAGAGGTGCGTAAAGAGAAGGATGCATCTGTTCAAAGTCAAGAGTTTGAAAAAGCTGCTTCATTACGCGATACAGAGCAAAGACTTCGTGAACAGCTAGAAGAAACGAAGAAAAATTGGAAAGAGAAACAAGGTCAGGAAAATACAGAAGTGACAGTTGAAGATATTGCAAGTGTCGTATCAAGCTGGACTGGAATTCCTGTATCAAGATTGGCACAAACAGAAACTGATAAGCTTCTTAATATGGAAAGCATTCTTCATAACAGAGTAATTGGTCAGGAAGAAGCAGTAAAAGCAATCTCTAAAGCTGTCAGAAGAGCAAGAGCTGGATTAAAGGATCCTAAACGTCCAATCGGCTCCTTCATCTTCTTAGGTCCGACAGGTGTTGGTAAAACAGAGCTTGCCCGTGCCCTTGCTGAATCTATGTTTGGAGACGAGGATGCGATGATTCGTATTGATATGTCCGAATATATGGAGAAGCATTCCACTTCTAGACTTGTAGGTTCACCTCCAGGGTATGTAGGTTATGAGGAAGGCGGACAGCTTACTGAAAAAGTAAGAAGAAAACCTTATTCAGTTGTACTTTTAGATGAAATAGAAAAAGCGCACCCTGATGTTTTCAACATCCTATTGCAGGTGTTAGAAGATGGACGCTTAACTGACTCAAAAGGTCGAACAGTAGACTTCAGAAATACTGTGCTGATTATGACATCAAATGTCGGTGCATCTGCATTAAAAACGAATAAATATGTAGGCTTCAATATTCAGGACGGAGAACAAGACTATAAGGATATGAAGGGTCGTGTAATGGAAGAGCTGAAAAGAGCATTCCGACCAGAGTTCTTGAACCGTATTGATGAAATTATCGTATTCCATTCCTTGGAGAAGAAACACCTTCAAGAAATCGTTTCTCTAATGGCAGATCAGTTAGTTAGCAGACTTAAAGAGCAAGATATTTATCTTACTATTACAGATGCAGCTAAAGCGAAGATTGCAGAGGAAGGCTATGATCCAGAGTACGGAGCAAGACCATTGCGCAGGGCTATTCAAAAGCATATTGAGGACCGTCTGTCAGAAGAGCTCCTTAAAGGTACTGTCCTAAATGGTCAGCATATTGATTTAGATGTAGCTGATGGGGAATTCACTGTAAATGTGAAGGACGCACAGCAATTGACAAACTTGCAAAAATAACGGTTAATATCATAAATGGCACACGTTTTACTATTGCGTGTGCCATTTGTTCTTTATAGGGGCCTTTTAGGTTACCTGATTGACAATAGGTAAGGAGATACAAGAATGGCGAAAAGAAAGACTAAATTCTTATGTCAGGAATGCGGTTATGAATCCGCAAAATGGATGGGTAAATGTCCTGGCTGCGGAAACTGGAATACGATGGTGGAGGAAGTAGAAAAAGCACCTGCACAAAGAAAAGGTGCCTTTGCTCATTCTCAAGGAATGACATTAGCTGCTAAGCCTATCCCTGTTACGAGCATTGAAACAGTTAATGAACCTAGAATAAAGACAGACTTAGGAGAGCTTAACCGCGTTTTAGGTGGTGGTGTAGTACCGGGTTCCCTTGTTCTAATTGGTGGAGATCCTGGGATCGGAAAGTCGACGCTTCTACTTCAGGTTTCTGCGCAATTAGCACTGAAAAAACAATCCGTCCTATATGTTTCAGGTGAGGAATCTCAAAAACAAACAAAATTAAGAGCAGACAGGCTTGGCGTAATGTCTGATCAGCTTCTTGTATATTCAGAGACTAATTTAGAGGAAATCAGCAGAACAATAGAAAATACGAAGGTTGATTTTGTCGTTATAGATTCCATCCAGACAATTTTCCATCCAGAAGTTACATCTGCCCCGGGAAGTGTCTCTCAAGTGCGAGAGTGTACGGCGGAGTTAATGAGGATAGGAAAGACGAAAGGAATTGCTATCTTTATCGTTGGTCATGTGACGAAGGAAGGTTCTATTGCAGGTCCGAGACTGCTTGAGCATATGGTCGACACTGTTCTATATTTTGAAGGGGAAAGACACCACACATACAGAATATTAAGAGCAGTCAAAAACCGTTTCGGATCCACAAATGAAATGGGCATTTTTGAAATGAAAGAATTTGGGTTGGAGGAAGTGGAAAATCCTTCAGAAATATTCCTAGAGGAACGCTCACAAGGTGCTGCTGGTTCAACTGTTGTTGCTTCTATGGAAGGAACAAGACCAGTACTTGTTGAGATTCAAGCCCTTATTTCTCCGACAAGCTTTGGGAACCCAAGAAGGATGGCAACAGGGATAGATCATAATCGAGTGCCGCTGCTAATGGCTGTCCTTGAGAAAAGGGTAGGAATGCTGCTTCAAAACCAGGATGCTTATTTAAAGGTTGCAGGAGGGGTTAAACTCGATGAACCAGCAATTGACTTAGCTATTGCAGTTAGTATTGCATCCAGCTTTAGAGATAAGACAACCAGAGCAACTGATTGTATTATCGGGGAAGTCGGGTTAACTGGAGAAGTACGTCGAGTATCGAGGATTGAACAAAGAGTTCAGGAAGCAGCTAAATTGGGCTTCGAACGCGTTATAATGCCTACCAATAACCTATCTGGTCTCAAAGCTCCTGAAGGTATTCAGCTAATAGGCGTCAGCTCTGTCGGGGAGGCGTTAAAGGCAGCGTTAGGGGAATAACCGTCTTACGTAACAAAAAAACGTTTGATGTTGCATTATTGGTATGATAAAATGTAATGTTTAATAATTTGACAGTGAATTACCAATAATGCTACTCTAAAAATAGCCAAAAAAGAACAAAAAGTTTGCTAATTAACTTTTTCATTACAAATAAAAAAATTCTCTGTAATATTAGGTTTCAAATTCGGGAATTTGTTTATAATGTGAAAGAGGAGGTGTAAGTATTGTTAAGACGGATTGTACAGGCATGTTTTTTAATTATTGGGGGTACTTTAGGAATAGTCTTTATTCCTGATTTGTTAAATATGGTTAATCTAAATCATAATTTAATAAATAACCCTTACGTATCGGCAATACTTGGTGCCATTATTTTTTATTTTATTACTTTATGGGCGATAGATTATATTGTTAATTTTATCAAGCTGGTGGAAGAAACCCTTGTAAAGGCTCCAATCACTGATATTATTTTCGGAAGTGTCGGTTTAGCTTTCGGACTGATATTGGCCTTTTTAATCGGCTATGCACTTACCGCCATAAAAGTACCGTTAATCAATACGGTCGCGCCTATTCTTTTAACTTTACTTTTTGGCTATTTAGGTTTTCAAGTAGGATTCAAAAAGAGAGACGAGCTATCCAATCTTTTTGCGGCTAGAAAGAAAAAATCAAATGAAGAAGAAGTATTAAAAACAGAAAAGGGCAAGTTGAAAATACTAGATACAAGCGTCATTATTGACGGGAGAATCGCTGATATCTGCCAAACTGGTTTTCTTGAAGGAACGATTGTGATACCTCAATTTGTGCTTGGAGAATTGCAGCATATCGCTGATTCCTCTGATGCATTGAAACGAAACAGAGGTAGAAGAGGATTAGATATTCTCAACCGTATTCAAAAGGAACTTGCAATTAAGGTAGAGATATATGAAGGCGATTTTGAAGAGATTACAGAAGTGGACAGTAAGCTTGTTAAGCTGGCTAAAATAACAAATGGTGTTGTAGTTACAAATGACTTTAACTTAAACAAAGTTTGTGAATTGCAGCAAGTAGCTGTTCTTAATATTAATGATTTAGCTAACGCTGTTAAACCAGTTGTACTTCCAGGTGAAGAAATGAAGATTCTTATTATTAAGGACGGTAAAGAACATAATCAAGGTGTAGCCTACTTAGATGACGGCACAATGATCGTTGTAGAAGAAGGTCGCAATTTTATCGGAAAACATATTGATGTCCTAGTAACGAGTGTTTTACAGACATCTGCAGGAAGAATGATTTTTGCAAAACCGAAATTATTAGAAAAAGCATTGTAATGGATGGGAGTTTGTTTTATGGCTTATGAAGTCATTATACCGGCCGCGGGTCAGGGGAAAAGAATGGGAGCAGGAAAAAATAAACTGTTCCTTAAAATAGACGGTCTGCCAGTTTTTATTCATACCTTAAAGGTGTTTGAAAAAGACGAAAACTGCAGTAAGATTTGGCTGGTGACCAGCACCCAGGATAAACAAGAAATGCATTCACTAATAAAAAGGAATAAAATAACGAAAATTGCTGCAATTGTTGATGGTGGAGATGAAAGACAATATAGTGTCTACAATGCTGTAAAAGAAATTTCTAAAGATGCTATTGTATTAGTCCATGATGCCGCCAGACCATTCATTGATGTTCACCAGATGAAGGAATTGACAGAAGTTGCAGCAACGAATGGAGCAGCTGTCTTAGCAGTCCCAATTAAAGATACCGTTAAAAAGGTAACAGGTGACGTAGTCGAAGAGACAGTAGATCGTTCTAGCTTGTGGGCTATCCAAACCCCACAAGCTTTTCGTATTTCTTTATTAAAAGAAGCCCATGAAAAGGCAATTCGTGAGGAGTTTCTTGGAACAGATGATGCTAGTCTTGTAGAAAGATTGGGACAAAAAGTGAAAATAGTCATGGGTAACTATGACAATATAAAATTAACGACACCAGAGGATTTATATTTTGCTGAAGCAATCATTCAAAAATATAAAGTCTAAATATAACAGTAAAAGGAGTACATAATATGTTACGAATAGGACAAGGCTTTGATGTGCATCAACTAGTAGCAGGAAGACCCCTCATCATTGGCGGTATTGAAATTCCATATGAAAAGGGTCTGCTTGGCCACTCAGATGCAGATGTACTTTTACATACTATAGCAGATGCTTGTTTAGGGGCAATTGGAGAAGGCGATATTGGCAAGCATTTCCCTGATACAGATCAAGCGTTTAAGGACTTTGATTCGGCAATTCTGTTAAAAGAGGTCTGGAGTCTGGTGAAATCCAAAGGTTATGAATTGGTTAATGCTGATTGCACCATTATGGCACAGCAGCCTAAAATGGCTCCTCATATTAAAGCAATGCAATCAAGAATTGCTGAACTGTTGGAAACAGAGACGGAAAATGTCAATGTAAAGGCGACGACGACTGAAAAATTAGGATTTACTGGAAGAGGAGAGGGCATTGCTTCGTTAGCAGTAGTCCTTTTACAGAGAAAAGTACAGTAACACTCTTTTAATGGAAAATACTAAATGATAGAATAAACAAGAAATATGTTGAAACAAAATCAAGGAGGCAGAACCATGACTAACGAAATACGTGTTCGTTATGCCCCAAGTCCAACGGGACATTTGCACATAGGGAATGCACGTACTGCATTATTTAATTATTTATATGCACGCAATTTGGGTGGAAAGTTTATTATCCGAATTGAGGATACAGATAAAAAACGTAATATCGAAGGTGGAGAACAAAGCCAATTAAAGTACTTGAAATGGCTTGGCATCGACTGGGATGAAAGCGTAGATGTGGGTGGGGAATTTGGACCATACCGCCAATCTGAGCGAAATGATATTTACAAAAAATATTACACGGAATTGCTTGATCGAGAATTAGCATATAAATGCTATTGTACAGAAGCTGAAATTGAAGCAGAGCGTGAAGAGCAAGTTAACAACAATGAGACACCTAAATATTCAGGTAAATGCCGTCATTTGACAAAGGAAGATCAAGCGCGTCTTGAGGCAGAAGGCAGACAGCCAAGCATTCGCATTAAAGTTCCAGAGAATGTTGTTTATGAGTTCGAAGATATGGTTAAAGGATCTGTTTCTTTTGAATCAGAAACAATAGGCGATTACGTTATCGTTAAAAAGGATGGTACACCAACATATAACTTTGCGGTTGCTATTGATGATCATCTAATGGAAATCTCTCATGTTCTTAGAGGTGATGACCATATTACAAATACACCAAAACAGTTAATGGTATATGACGCACTTAACTGGAAAAGGCCAATTTTTGGTCATATGACGTTAATCGTCAATGAGAGCAGAAAAAAATTGAGCAAACGTGATGAATCCATCATTCAGTTTATTGAGCAATATGAAGAACTTGGCTACTTGCCAGAAGCACTTTTCAATTTCATCACACTGCTAGGCTGGTCTCCAGAAGGTGAAGAGGAATTATTTACGAAGGAAGAGTTCATCAAAATCTTTGATGCTGCCAGATTATCGAAGTCACCAGCTTTGTTTGATCAGAATAAGCTAGCATGGATGAACAACCAATACATTAAAAAGGCTGACTTAAGCAAAGTTATTGACTTAGCATTGCCGCATCTTATTAAAGCAGGCCTTGTGCAAGAGAACCGTTCTAGTGAAGAAGAGCAATGGGTTCATAACCTGATTGGCTTGTATCAAGAACAAATGAGCTGTGGTGCTGATATTGTGGAACTGTCTTCTTTATTCTTCAGTGAAGATTTACAGTATGATGAAGAAGCAAAAGAGGTTTTATCTGGTGAGCAAGTGAAAGATGTACTCTCTTCTTTCAAGGAAGAGCTTGCTAGCTTAACTGATTGGAATGCAGATAACATTAAAGCTGCTATAAAAAGCGTTCAAAAAGCAACAGGCCAAAAAGGCAAGAACTTATTTATGCCAATTCGTGTCGCTGCAACCGGTCAAACTCATGGTCCCGATCTGCCAAAAGCAATTGCATTGCTTGGAGCTTCTAAGATTGAAAAAAGATTATTATCGCTAATTAGTTAACAATCTGATAAAAATGTAATATAGTAAAGAAAAAACGTATATAAAACAAAAACGTAGAAGAGGAAAAGTAAAAAAAGGATGCTTATAAGAGAGAATCATCATCGGCTGAAAGTGGTTCAAGCCTCTCCTTTTTTGAAGTGCCCCTCTGAGTCCTGTATGGAACAACTAAGCATAGGCAGAATAATAGCCTAGGACTTTGGTTTAGTAAGTAGAGGCGGTGCCTAACCGTTAACAAGGTTTAAGTGGAGATTATTACCTAGGGAATAATCTAAACAGAGTGGAACCGCGTGTAAAAGCGTCTCTGTCTTTTAGGACAGAGGCGTTTTTTTTTGTGTAGTTCGATAGTATAAACAAAGCTGGGGAACAGAATAGTCGGCTTTCATGTAAATAGAGGATGAATTGGGAGGGTTAAAATGTTTAAGCGCATTAAAGAAGATATATCAGTAGTATTTGAACAAGATCCGGCAGCGAGAAGCTCAATCGAAGTAGTCCTTACTTACTCTGGATTACATGCAATTTGGCATCACCGCATTGCGCACCGCTTCTATAAACATAGATGGTATTTTCTGGCCCGTACAATATCTCAATTCAGCCGTTTACTAACTGGTATAGAAATACATCCAGGTGCAACAATCGGAAGAAGACTCTTTATTGATCATGGCATGGGAGTTGTTATAGGGGAAACATGTGAAATAGGCGATAATGTCACAATATTTCAAGGGGTAACCTTAGGGGGAACAGGGAAAGAGAAAGGAAAGAGACATCCAACCGTTAATGATAATGCTCTGATTGCAACAGGAGCAAAGGTGTTAGGATCAATAACAATTGGCGAAAATGCAAAAATTGGTGCCGGGTCTGTCGTTTTGAAAGATGTGCCGCCTAATTCTACTGTTGTAGGTATTCCTGGGACTGTAGTGGTGCAGGATGGTATTAGGATAAAAAAAGACTTAAACCATTCCGATTTGCCCGACCCGTTTGCAGAGCGAATGAAGGAACTTGAAAATGAGTTACTTAATTTAAAAAATGAATTGAATGAGTTGAAAAAGGAAGGGAGATATAGATAATGTCGATTCAAATTTACAATACATTATCAAGAGAAAAAGAAGAGTTTGTCCCATTAGAAGAGGGTAAGGTTAAAATGTACGTTTGCGGTCCAACGGTATACAACTATATCCATATTGGAAACGCAAGACCTGCCATTGTATTTGATACAGTAAGGAGATATTTAGAATTTAGAGGATATGACGTTAACTTTGTTTCTAATTTCACTGATGTTGACGATAAACTTATCAGAGCTGCCAATGAGTTAGGTGAAGAGGTTCCTGCAATTGCAGACCGATTTATTGAAGCATATTTTGAAGATGTTACTGCATTGGGGTGCAAAAAAGCAGATACTCATCCGCGTGTAACGGAAAGCATGGACATCATAATTGAATTTATAGAGGCACTCATAGATAAAGGCTATGCTTATGAGTCTGAGGGAGATGTGTATTACCGTACTAGAAAGTTTGAGGGGTATGGTAAATTATCTCATCAATCAATTGATGAACTGAAGTCTGGTGCAAGAATAGCTGTTGGAGAGAAAAAACAGGATTCCCTTGATTTTGCGCTCTGGAAGAACGCGAAAGCAGGAGAGATTTCTTGGGATAGTCCCTGGGGGCAAGGAAGACCTGGTTGGCATATTGAGTGCTCAGCGATGGTGAAGAAGTATTTAGGAGACACAATTGATATCCATGCAGGAGGACAGGATTTAGCTTTCCCTCATCATGAGAATGAAATTGCCCAGTCTGAGGCATTATCCGGTAAGACGTTTGCAAACTATTGGATGCACAACGGCTATATTAATATAGATAATGAAAAAATGTCCAAATCATTAGGTAACTTTATTACAGTTCACGATATCTTGAAGATTCATGATCCCCAAGTATTAAGATTCTTCATGCTGTCAGTTCATTATCGTAACCCGATTAATTACAGTGAAGAAGTATTAGAGAATACAAGGGCTGGATTGGAACGTATTAGAACTTCTTATGACAATCTGCTCCATCGTAAGGTTACAAGTACTGACTTAACGGATACAAATGAAGAGTGGTTAAATAAGATTAACGACCTACATGAACAGTTCATCACAAGCATGGATGACGATTTTAATACGGCCAACGGAATCTCTGTTCTATTTGAGCTTTCACAGCAAGCAAACTATTACTTGTTGGAAAAGACAACGTCTGCAGCAGTCATTAATGCTTTCATAAAAGAGTTTGAAGAGCTGTTTGGTGTTCTTGGACTTTCTCTTGTGAAGGAAGAACTGCTTGATGAAGAGATTGAAGCGCTTATTGAGAAGCGTAACCAAGCTCGTAAGGACCGTAATTTCCAGTTGGCAGACCAAATTAGAGATCAACTGAAGGCGATGAACATCATTTTAGAAGATACACCACAGGGCATTCGCTGGAAAAGAGGGTAATGGATGCTCCTTTATGATAAGAAACTTGATGAAAAACAATTGAACAGCTTAGCGCTTGCTTATATGGGTGATGCTGTTCTGGAGATATATGTGCGAAGGCATCTTTTATACAGTGGGAAGGTTCGACCAAACCAGCTGCATAGAGAAGCAACAAAGTATGTTTCTGCCAAGGGGCAGGCAAAAGTTGTTCATGCACTTATAGAAGATGAATTCTTTACACCTGAAGAATTCGCGGTCATGAAAAGAGGAAGGAACGCGAAATCAGGAAGTATACCGAAGAACACAGATGTTCAAACATACAGGTACAGTACAGGGTTTGAAGCTGTGCTTGGATATTTATATTTAACTGAGGATGAGAAGCGGCTTGAGGAGATTATCCAAGCCGCACTGTCCATCATTGAAAAGCAGTAGGAGGAGCAAAGAAGTGGATAATGATTATATTGTTGGGAAAAACGCCGTAATTGAAGCGTTAAAATCCGAAAGAGATGTTAATAAAATCTTTATAGCAGAGGGTTCTCATAAAGGACAGATGCAGATTGTTATAGGTTTGGCAAAAACTGAAAATGTGCTTGTCCAGTTTGTACCAAAGAAAAAGTTAGATACATTAGTGGATGCGAATCACCAAGGTGTTGTTGCACAAGTAGCAGCATATCAATATGCTGAAATAGATGATTTGTTTGCTCTGGCAGAAAAACGGAACGAAGCACCATTCTTCATGCTGCTTGACGAGATAGAAGATCCTCATAATTTGGGATCTATCATGAGGACTGCGGATGCTGTCGGTGCGCATGGTATTATTATCCCAAGAAGGAGAGCTGTTGGCCTTACTGCAACAGTAGCTAAAGCATCAACAGGTGCAATTGAGCATATTCCAGTCGTTAGGGTAACAAATATGGCTAGAGCAATCGATGAACTGAAGGAAAGAGGAGTCTGGATTGCGGGAACTGATGCTAAAGGGAAAGAGGATTATCGCCAGTTTGATGGTACGATGCCGCTTGGTCTTGTTATTGGAAGTGAAGGAAAGGGCATGGGAAGGCTCATCCGTGATAAGTGCGATTTTCTAATTCAGCTACCAATGGCAGGAGCGGTTACATCATTGAATGCATCTGTAGCTGCAGCACTCTTAATGTATGAGGTTTATCGTAAACGCCATCCACTTGAGGGATAACAATGGATATACTCTTAGTTGATGGCTATAACATTATTGGAGCATGGCCAGAGCTCAACAAGCTGAAAAATAAGGATTTATCTGCTGCAAGAGATGCTCTTTTAGAGAAAATGGCAGAATATCAAGGGTTCTCAGGCTTTCGTGTTATCGTAGTTTTCGATGCTTATTATGTTAGGGGCACAGAAAAGAAGCTTAAGAACTCCAAGGTTGAGGTCATCTTTACAAAGGAAAATGAAACGGCTGATGAAAGAATTGAAAAGCTTGCCAAGGAGCTCAGCAACAGGAGAACACAAATCCATGTTGCCACATCTGACTTTACCGAACAGTGGGCTATTTTTGGACAAGGAGCTCTAAGAATATCAGCAAGAGAGCTTCTGATTGAAATGGCAGAGATAGAAAAAAATATTGAAAAAAAAGTGAAGCGAATTAAGGAAAGAAAGCCTGTAATCAAGATACCGCTTTCGAAAGAAATGGAAGAATTATTTGAAAAATGGCGCCGTGGCGAAAAATGAGTTGTTGACGCTTAAAAAAACCCTACTGTATAATGGTTTTATCCATGATTGCGCGGTCGGGGGGATCTGTATGAGTACTGACAACAGGAGTAAAAGCAATGAAAGTGTTGAGAAGTATTTAGAGCTTGAAGATGAAACACTGGTCGAATTAGTTCATAAAGGAGAAAGTGATGCATTAGACTTTCTCATCCAGAAGTATCGTAATTTTGTTAGAGCTAAAGCTAGATCCTATTTCCTAATTGGTGCTGATAAAGAAGATATTGTCCAAGAAGGCATGATCGGCTTATATAAGGCAATCCGTGATTTTAAAGGGGACAAGCTCTCGTCGTTTAAAGCATTTGCCGAATTATGTATTACAAGGCAGATTATCACTGCTATTAAGACAGCAACAAGACAGAAGCATATTCCTTTAAATTCCTACGTCTCTCTTGATAAGCCAATTTATGATGAAGAGTCAGATCGAACATTAATGGATGTTATTTCTGGAGCAAAGATATTAGATCCAGAAGAGTTGATTATCAATCAGGAAGAGTTTGACCATATTGAAGTGAAAATGTCGGAGCTTCTTAGTGATTTGGAAAGAAAAGTGCTGGCACTTTATTTAGATGGCCAATCCTATCAGGAAATTTCAGAAGAGCTGAACAGACATGTGAAGTCGATAGATAATGCTCTTCAAAGGGTTAAAAGAAAGCTTGAGCGTTATTTAGAGATTCGTGAGTTTTCCCTCTAATAGAAGCAAATTCGTAAGAAAAGGCAAAAAACTGACTAATATTGACATACATTCATGTCCATGTTACAGTTTGGGGAGATATAAAGGACGTAGTAGGTGTAATTTAAATGAAAAATAAGATTGTACTGGCTTGTGAGAAGTGCAGCTCAAGAAACTATTCTACAATGAGCAGCAAAACCGCAGATCGCCTTGAAGTAAAGAAATATTGTCAAACATGCAATGCACATACAGTTCATAAAGAGACAAAATAGCAAATTACTGCTTAAGACAGGCTACCCGCTTTTAAATATGGAGGTAACGAAATGCAACGCACTGTTAACTTTTTCCGTGAAGTAGGCAGAGAAATGAAAAAGGTTAGTTGGCCAAAGAGGAAAGAACTGACTAACTATACAATCACTGTTCTTGCGACAGTAATATTCTTTTCTGTGTTCTTTGCACTTGTAGATATGGGAATTTCCGAACTAATTCGTTTAATACTTGAATAACTGTTGTCCACTCATGGTATAATGGTAACACAATAGGAAACAAACAAAGCCCGGAAACGGGTTTTTTCATTGCTTGAAAATAATAAACAAGCTTTTTCATGTGATAGCTCTTTTTTATAGGGCTAGGTTATATAAGGCATGAAGAGTAAATAGCGTTAAGGAGGGACGGACATAACAGTCCTCTAATATGGAAAAAAATTGGTATGTAGTTCATACTTATTCTGGTTATGAGAATAAAGTTAAAACTAACTTGGAAAAGCGCGTTGAAACAATGGGAATGCAAGATAAGATATTCCGTGTAATCGTGCCAGAAGAAGAAGAAACAGATGTAAGAAACGGCAAGACGAAAGTTGTTAAAAGAAAGGTTTTCCCAGGCTATGTGCTTGTGGAAATCGTCATGACAGATGATTCGTGGTATGTTGTCCGCAATACGCCAGGAGTAACAGGATTTGTTGGTTCTGCTGGTTCTGGTTCGAAGCCGACACCACTTATGCCTGATGAGGTGCAAGTCATCCTTAAGAGAATGGGTGTTGACGAGCAGCGCTTCGAAATTGAATTCGAATTAGGTGAAACAGTGAAGGTAAATGAAGGTCCGTTTGCAAACTTTACTGGGTCAGTTGAAGAGATCGATAATGACAAGGCAAAAGTGAAAGTTTTAGTGAACATGTTCGGCAGAGATACTCCTGTGGAGCTTGATTTTACACAAATTGAAAAATTTTAATCTGAAAAACTTGAAATGAGCACGAAAAAGTGTTAATATTTCAAAGGTCAGTATGTCTCAAATAAAGAGACAAGATATTGTCGAATTCTTTATGATAATATAAAGATCATATGTGTTGAGTGGGAGGGGAAAACCCCTATTACCACATCACGGACTTTAAGGAGGTGTGTCTCGTGGCTAAAAAAGTAATTAAGGTTGTTAAATTGCAAATTCCAGCAGCTAAAGCAAATCCGGCACCACCAGTTGGACCAGCACTAGGTCAAGCAGGTGTTAACATCATGGGATTCTGTAAGGAGTTTAACGCTCGTACAGCTGAACAAGCTGGTTTAATTATTCCTGTTGAGATTACGGTTTTTGAAGACCGTTCATTTACATTTATTACAAAAACTCCACCTGCTGCAGTTTTATTGAAAAAAGCAGCTGGTATTGAGTCTGGTTCTGGTGAACCTAACCGTAATAAAGTAGCTACTGTTAAGCGTGATAAAGTACGCGAGATTGCTGAAACAAAAATGCCTGATCTAAATGCAGCTAGCGTTGAAGCAGCTATGCGCATGGTTGAGGGTACTGCCCGCAGCATGGGTATTGTTATTGAAGACTAAACCATATCCAATATGGTTCTGTTGATTAAGGTTGCGACATCTTTTGTTAGCGTCGCAACCTTTATTCGTGGGAGGTAATTCCGCTAAAACCACAATTCAAGGAGGAAATATAGTTATGGCTAAAAAAGGTAAGAAGTATTTAGAAGCTATCAAACAAGTTGATCGTACTAAAGCTTACCCAGTTGCAGAAGCAATTGAACTAGTTAAAAAAACAAGCACTACAAAATTCGATGCATCAGTTGAAGTTGCTTTCCGTCTAGGAGTAGATCCTAAGAAAGCTGACCAACAAATCCGTGGAGCAGTTGTTCTCCCACACGGTACTGGTAAAACTCAACGCGTGTTAGTTTTTGCTAAAGGTGAAAAACTTAAAGAAGCAGAAGCTGCAGGTGCAGATTTTGTTGGAGATGCTGATTATATCACTAAAATCCAACAAGGTTGGTTCGATTTTGACGTTATCGTTGCTACACCAGACATGATGGGTGAAGTTGGTAAACTTGGTCGCGTATTAGGACCTAAAGGTTTAATGCCAAACCCTAAAACTGGTACAGTTACTTTTGATGTAACAAAAGCAGTTAACGAAATTAAAGCTGGTAAAGTAGAATACCGTGTTGATAAAGCTGGAAACATCCACGTACCAATCGGTAAAGTATCTTTCGAAGATGCTCAACTAGTTGATAACTTCACAACTATTTTTGATACAATGCAAAAAGTTAAGCCAGCAGCAGCTAAAGGAACTTACATGAAGAACGTTTCTGTTACTTCAACAATGGGTCCTGGCGTTAAAGTAGATCCTTCTACTGTTTGATAAAAATTGACATTTGACAAAATAAGATGAATAGCATATACTTCATCTTGTTGTTAAAATAAATATAAACATTTATACCAAAGACAGCAGGTGCATTGAGCTTAATTTCCTGCCGAGGTAATACGATAGACTTAACAGTTGTGTAAACGACTATTGTATATTCCTCCATGTCTTTTCCTGATATGGAGGATTTTATTTGCCGGTATGAATGTAATTCTACAGGAGGTGTAAAGATGAGCAGCATTATCGAACAAAAGCAGCAAATTGTATCTGATATCGCAGATAAATTGAAAGCAAGTAAATCAACAATTGTTGTTGACTACCGTGGTCTTACTGTTTCTGAAGTAACTGAACTTCGTAAACAACTTCGTGAAGCTGGCGTTGAATTCAAAGTTTTCAAGAACTCAATGACACGCCGCGCTGCAGAAGTCGCTGAACTAAGCGGTCTTAATGAAGCTTTGACTGGTCCTAACGCTATTGCATTCAGTAATGAAGATGTAGTTGCACCAGCTAAAATCATTAACGACTTTGCTAAGAAACACGAAGCGCTTGAAATTAAAGCGGGTGTAATCGAAGGAAATATCGCTTCTGTTGAAGATGTTAAAGCTCTTGCTGAGCTACCATCTCGCGAAGGACTTCTTTCTATGCTTCTCAGCGTGCTTCAAGCACCAATCCGCAACTTGGCTCTTGCTACAAAAGCAGTTGCAGATCAAAAAGAAGAACAAGGAGCGTAATCTATTACGCTACTATCAAGTATCCTAATAAAACACATACAAAACAAGGAGGAAATATATAATGTCTAAAGAACAAATCTTAGAAGCAGTTAAAAACATGACTGTTTTAGAACTAAACGACCTAGTTAAAGCTATTGAAGAAGAATTCGGTGTAACTGCAGCAGCTCCTGTTGCTGTTGCTGGTGCTGCTGGCGGAGAAGCTGCAGCTGAACAAACTGAATTTGATGTTGTTCTTGCATCTGCTGGAGATCAAAAAATCAAAGTTATCAAAGTTGTTCGTGAAATCACAGGCCTTGGTCTTAAAGAAGCGAAAGAACTTGTTGACAACACTCCTAAAGCAGTTAAAGAAGGAGCTACTAAAGAAGAAGCTGAAGAAATCAAAGCTAAACTTGAAGAAGTTGGAGCTAACGTTGAAGTTAAGTAATGTTAGTTTGGAAAAGCCCGCTGCATAGGCGGGCTTTTTTGACCTTGAAATGAACAACTGTTAAAATGAGTTTTGTTAATATCCTCGGTATTATTCTTCTATAAATTTCTCCATGGAGGTGGTCAAATATGACTGAACATTATTTC
The DNA here is from genome assembly GCF_007273535.1 of Niallia circulans. Classification (NCBI taxonomy): domain Bacteria; kingdom Bacillati; phylum Bacillota; class Bacilli; order Caryophanales; family Bacillaceae; genus Niallia; species Niallia circulans. Next base: position 917,595 of record NZ_RIBP01000004.1, on the reverse strand, counting down.
TCTCGTTCCCAAAATGTTAGCAGTGATCCAAATCATTGGGATTTCACTCTGAAAGGAAACGCGTTTCGCTTTAAAACAGATAACGGTGTTTTTTCAAAAAAAGAAGTCGACTTCGGTTCGCGCGTATTAATAGAAGCATTTTCATATCCGGAAGTGGATGGCGACATACTTGATGTTGGCTGCGGATATGGACCGATTGGACTTTCTCTAGCAAAAGAGGGGAACGGCAGAACTATACATATGGTTGATGTGAATGAAAGAGCATTGAATCTTGCGCAAGAAAATGCGGAAATCAACCATATAGATAATGTTTTAATTTATGAAAGTGACAGATTGTTGCAGGTGAAAGGGAATAAATTTGCTGCTATCTTAACAAACCCGCCAATTCGTGCAGGGAAAAAGGTAGTCCATGATATCTTTGAGCAGAGTTTTGAACATCTTATCCATAATGGAGAGTTGTGGGTTGTAATTCAGAAAAAGCAAGGTGCACCTTCTGCTCTAGAAAAGCTAGAGCAATTATTTCAAGAAGTGGAAGTTGTAGAAAAGCAAAAAGGATATTTTATTATAAAAGCAAAAAGGATTGACTAGTCCGAATCGTTGTGATAGCATTGTATAATGCCAATATATTATTTTTCTTTTATCCATAATTTTTATTCAATTACTGTATAAATATGGTGGATTTCGGAAAAGCTAACAAAATAATACTTGAAATATGAAAAATGCGGTTTTTTGTTTTGAAAACCCTTTTTCTTTTTGTCTTATAAATAGTGTTATATGCTGCTTATAAGATGTTAATAGATGTACTATAACGTTTGATTTGAGGGGTGAATCAGTTGACAGGTCAACTTGTTCAGTATGGACGACACCGCCAGCGCAGAAGCTACGCACGAATTAGTGAAGTTTTAGAATTACCAAATCTAATAGAAATCCAAACCTCTTCCTATCAATGGTTTCTAGATGAGGGATTGCGTGAAATGTTCCAAGATATTTCACCAATTGAAGATTTTACTGGCAACTTATCATTAGATTTTATCGACTATAGCTTAGGTGAACCAAAGTACTCTGTCGAGGAATCAAAAGAGCGAGATGTTACATATTCCGCGCCATTGCGTGTAAAGGTGCGTCTTGTTAACAAAGAAACAGGGGAAGTAAAGGACCAAGATGTGTTCATGGGTGATTTCCCACTTATGACAGAGACTGGTACGTTCGTTATTAACGGCGCAGAGCGTGTTATCGTTTCGCAGTTAGTGCGTTCTCCGAGTGTTTATTATAATGGTAAATTAGATAAAAACGGTAAAAAAGGTTTTACAGCTACAGTAATTCCAAACCGTGGTGCTTGGCTTGAGTATGAAACGGATGCAAAGGATGTTGTATATGTACGTATTGACCGTACACGTAAGCTTCCAATTACTGTATTATTGCGTGCGCTAGGATTTGGATCCGATCAAGAAATCCTTGATTTAATCGGTGACAATGAATACTTAAGAAATACTTTAGAAAAAGACAATACTGAAGGTACGGAAAAAGCTCTATTAGAAATCTATGAGCGTTTACGTCCTGGTGAGCCACCTACTGTTGAAAATGCTAAAAGTCTATTAGTATCAAGATTCTTTGATCCTAAAAGATATGACTTAGCAAACGTAGGTAGATATAAAATCAACAAAAAGCTTCATATTAAAAATAGATTGTTCGGTCAACGTCTAGCAGAAACGCTTGTAGACCCTGAAACTGGTGAGATTATTGCTGAGAAGGGTACACTTTTAGATCGCCGTGCATTGGACCGTATTATTCCTAATTTGGAAAACAACATCGGTTTCAAGACACTTAGCCCTTATGCTGGCGTTTTAGAAGATGATGTAACAGTTCAATCAGTTAAAATCTATGCACCTATCGATGATGGAGAAAAAGAAATTAATGTAATAAGTAATGCATATGTGGAGGAAGCTGTTAAAAACATCTCTCCTGCAGATATTATTTCTTCAATCAGCTATTTCTTTAACTTACTTCATGGTGTAGGTCTTACAGATGATATTGACCATTTAGGTAACAGACGTCTTCGTTCAGTTGGTGAATTGCTTCAAAACCAATTCCGTATTGGTTTATCAAGAATGGAGCGTGTAGTGCGTGAAAGAATGTCCATCCAGGATACAAACACGATCACTCCACAGCAACTGATTAACATCAGACCTGTTATTGCATCCATTAAAGAGTTCTTCGGAAGCTCACAGCTTTCTCAGTTCATGGACCAAACGAATCCACTTGCTGAATTGACACACAAACGTCGTTTGTCTGCATTAGGACCTGGTGGTTTGACTCGTGAACGTGCTGGATTTGAAGTGCGCGACGTTCACTATTCTCACTATGGGCGTATGTGTCCAATCGAGACTCCAGAGGGACCAAACATTGGTTTGATTAACTCCTTGTCTTCATTTGCTAAAGTGAACCGTTTTGGTTTCATTGAAACACCTTACAGACGTGTTGATGCAGAAACAGGCCAAGTAACGAATCATATCGATTACTTGACTGCTGATGAGGAAGATAACTATGTTGTTGCACAGGCGAACTCTCGTCTTGGTGATGACGGATCATTCCTTGATGAAGAAGTAGTGTCACGTTTCAGAGGGGAAAACACTGTTGTTAAGCGCGATCGCATTGACTATATGGATGTATCTCCAAAGCAAGTTGTGTCTGCTGCGACAGCATGTATTCCATTCTTGGAAAACGATGACTCGAACCGTGCCCTAATGGGAGCGAACATGCAACGTCAAGCTGTACCTTTGATGCAGCCAGAAGCTCCAAGAGTTGGTACTGGTATGGAATATGTATCAGGTAAAGACTCAGGTGCAGCTGTTATTTGTAAACACGAAGGTATTGTTGAACATGTAGAAGCGCGTGAAGTTTGGGTAAGAAGAATTACTGTTATTGACGGCCAAGAAGTTAAAGGCAATTTAGATAAATACAGAATGCTTAAGTTCATTCGTTCTAACCAAGGAACATGCTACAACCAAAGACCTATCGTGGCTGTTGGGAATAGAGTGACTAAGGGTGAAATCCTTGCTGATGGACCTTCCATGGAATTGGGAGAATTAGCTCTAGGAAGAAACGTCCTTGTTGCCTTCATGACTTGGGATGGCTACAACTATGAGGATGCCATCATCATGAGTGAACGACTAGTAAAAGATGATGTTTATACTTCCATCCATATTGAGGAATATGAATCTGAGTCTCGTGATACAAAACTAGGACCTGAAGAAATTACACGTGATATTCCTAACGTTGGGGAAGATGCTCTTCGCAACTTGGATGACCGCGGTATTATCCGTGTAGGTGCTGAAGTTAAAGATGGAGATCTTCTTGTTGGTAAAGTAACTCCTAAAGGGGTAACAGAGCTTACAGCAGAAGAGCGTCTGCTTCATGCAATCTTTGGTGAAAAAGCACGTGAAGTTCGTGATACTAGTCTTCGTGTACCACATGGCGGCGGCGGAATTGTCCACGACGTTAAAGTGTTTAACCGTGAAGATGGAGATGAACTTCCACCAGGTGTAAACCAGCTTGTACGTGTTTACATTGTACAAAAACGTAAAATTCATGAAGGCGATAAAATGGCAGGACGCCACGGTAATAAAGGGGTTATCTCCCGCATATTGCCTGAAGAAGATATGCCTTACCTTCCTGATGGTACACCTGTTGATATCATGTTAAACCCATTAGGCGTTCCTTCTCGTATGAATATCGGACAGGTGCTTGAGCTTCACTTGGGTATGGCTGCAAGAAGCCTAAATATCCATGTAGCTTCTCCAGTATTCGATGGTGCACGCGAGGAAGATGTTTGGGAAACAATAAGAGAAGCTGGAATGGCACAGGATGCTAAAACAGTACTTTATGATGGACGTTCAGGCGAACCATTTGATAACAGGGTATCTGTTGGTGTCATGTACATGATTAAACTTGCTCACATGGTTGATGATAAGCTTCATGCTAGATCAACTGGTCCTTACTCTCTTGTTACGCAGCAGCCACTTGGCGGTAAAGCTCAATTTGGTGGACAGCGTTTCGGTGAGATGGAGGTTTGGGCACTTGAGGCTTATGGTGCAGCATATACTTTACAAGAGATTCTTACTGTTAAATCAGATGACGTTGTTGGTCGTGTGAAGACGTATGAAGCAATTGTTAAAGGTGAAAATGTACCAGAACCAGGTGTTCCAGAGTCATTCCGCGTATTGATGAAGGAGCTTCAAAGCTTAGGATTGGATGTTAAAATTCTTTCCAGCACAGAAGAAGAAATAGAAATGCGAGATACAGAAGATGATGATGATATTCAACAAGCTGAATCTCTAACTATAGCACCGGATGCACAAGAGCCTGCATCAGAAAAAGTAGGCATGCAAGAGTAACTTGACGTAATTTTGGAGGAAGGCTGACACTAGTGAAAAAGGGTCAGCCTTCCTAGATTAGACTTTTTTTAGCAAATGTATGTAGGGCTTAGCCTGAAGATCAAAAGGGAGGTAGGACCCTTGTTGGATGTAAATAATTTTGAATTCATGAAAATCGGTTTAGCTTCGCCAGATAAAATCCGTTCATGGTCATTTGGTGAGGTAAAAAAACCTGAAACAATTAACTATAGAACTTTAAAACCAGAAAAAGACGGCTTATTCTGTGAGCGTATTTTTGGTCCTACAAAAGACTGGGAATGTCATTGTGGGAAATACAAGCGTGTAAGATATAAAGGTGTAGTTTGTGACCGCTGTGGAGTAGAAGTAACTCGTGCCAAAGTGCGTCGTGAACGTATGGGTCATATTGAATTGGCAGCACCTGTTTCTCACATATGGTACTTCAAAGGCATTCCGAGCCGCATGGGTCTTGTATTGGATATGTCACCACGTGCTTTAGAAGAAGTTATTTACTTCGCTTCATATGTAGTAACTGATCCAGGTGATACTGCACTTGAAAAGAAACAGCTTCTATCAGAAAAAGAGTACCGTGCATACCGAGACAAGTATGGTGTTAAGTTCCAGGCATCCATGGGTGCTGAGGCAATCAAAAAGCTTCTTTCTGACATCGATTTGAACAAAGATGTAGAAGGTTTAAAAGAAGAATTGAAAACAGCACAAGGCCAACGCCGTACACGTGCAATTAAAAGATTGGAAGTTCTTGAAGCATTCCGTGGTTCTGGGAATGAACCTTCATGGATGATTTTAGATGTTCTTCCTGTCATTCCTCCTGAATTGCGACCAATGGTTCAATTGGATGGTGGACGTTTTGCGACATCAGATCTAAATGATTTATACCGCCGTGTAATTAACCGTAATAATCGTCTGAAAAGACTTTTGGATTTAGGTGCTCCAAGTATCATTGTGCAAAACGAAAAGCGTATGCTTCAAGAAGCAGTAGATGCGCTTATCGACAATGGTCGTCGTGGCCGTCCTGTTACAGGTCCAGGGAACAGACCGCTTAAATCACTTTCTCATATGCTTAAAGGGAAACAAGGTCGTTTCCGTCAAAACTTACTTGGTAAACGTGTTGACTACTCAGGTCGTTCTGTTATCGTAGTTGGACCAAACTTGAAAATGTATCAATGTGGACTTCCAAGAGAAATGGCGTTAGAGCTATTTAAGCCTTTCGTTATGAAAGAATTGGTTGAAAAAGGTTTAGCGCATAACATTAAATCTGCTAAGCGTAAAATTGAAAGAGTTCAACCAGAAGTATGGGACGTCTTAGAAGAAGTTATCAGAGAGCATCCAGTATTGCTTAACCGTGCACCGACTTTGCACAGACTAGGTATCCAAGCGTTTGAACCAACACTAGTTGAAGGTCGCGCTATCCGTTTGCATCCACTTGTTTGTACAGCTTATAATGCTGACTTTGATGGTGACCAAATGGCTGTCCATGTTCCGTTGTCTTCCGAAGCACAAGCTGAAGCTAGATTGCTAATGCTTGCTGCTCAGAACATCTTGAACCCTAAGGATGGAAAACCAGTTGTTACGCCGTCACAGGATATGGTTCTTGGTAACTACTACTTGACACTTGAAAGAGAAGACTCTGTTGGTGAAGGTATGATCTTCAATGATACGAGCGAAGCATTATTGGCATACCAAAATGGTTATGTTCATTTGCATACTCGTGTTGCTGTGCGTGCAAGTTCTTTGAATAACCAAACATTCACAGAAGAACAAAACAACCAGCTTCTTTTGACAACTGTAGGGAAATTAGTATTCAACGAAATTCTTCCTGAATCTTTCCCATACATTAACGAACCAACAAAATCTAATCTTGAAGAAAAAACTCCAGAAAGATTCTTTGTGGAGCAAGGTACAGATGTACGTGCAGCTATTCAAGCTATGCCAATCATTGAGCCATTCAAGAAGAAAATACTTGGAAATATCATTGCTGAAGTCTTCAAGCGATTCAAAATCACTGAAACTTCTAAGATGCTTGATAGAATGAAGGATCTTGGCTTTAGACACTCAACAAAAGCAGGTATTACTGTTGGTGTTGCGGATATCGTAGTTCTTGGAGAAAAACAAGAAATTATTGATGAAGCACAAGGTAAAGTAGACAATGTTATGAAGCAATTCAGACGTGGTCTAATCACGGAAGAAGAGCGTTATGACAGAGTAATTTCTATCTGGAGTGCTGCTAAGGATGTCATCCAAGCGAAACTGATGAAGTCATTGGATATACGAAACCCAATCTTCATGATGAGTGATTCCGGTGCCCGTGGTAACGCATCTAACTTTACACAGCTAGCAGGTATGCGCGGATTGATGGCCAACCCGGCTGGTAGAATCATCGAGTTACCTATCATCTCAAGTTTCCGTGAGGGATTAACAGTATTGGAATACTTCATCTCTACACATGGTGCTCGTAAAGGTCTTGCCGATACAGCACTAAAAACAGCCGATTCAGGTTACTTGACTCGCCGTCTTGTTGACGTTGCTCAGGATGTCATTGTACGTGATGATGACTGTGGAACTGATAGAGGATTGCTTGTTGCAGCTCTTAAAGAAGGCACAGAAATTATTGAGCCATTGGATGAGCGCCTAATTGGACGTTATGCAAGAAGAGCAATTAAACACCCAGAAACAAAAGCAGTTATTGTAGCAGAAAACGAACTTATTACAGAAGATCTTGCTGTTGAAATCGTAGAAGCTGACATTAAAGAAGTGTGGATTCGTTCTGCGTTTACTTGTAACACTCGCCATGGCGTATGTAAAAAATGCTACGGACGTAACCTTGCTACTGGTCAAGAAGTTGAAGTTGGTGAAGCAGTTGGTATTATTGCTGCCCAATCAATCGGAGAGCCAGGAACACAGTTAACGATGCGTACATTCCATACAGGTGGGGTTGCTGGAGACGATATCACTCAGGGTCTACCTCGTATTCAGGAAATTTTTGAAGCACGTAACCCTAAAGGTCAGGCTGTTATTACAGAAATGGCAGGGGTTGTTGTCGGAATCAACGAAGGAAGAGACCGTCAGCATGAAATCGTGGTTCAAGGAGAACTTGAAACAAGAACTTACACTGCGCCTTATACTGCTAGACTTAAAGTTAAGATAGACGATGTAGTAGAACAAGGTCAAGAATTGACTGAGGGTTCTATAGATCCAAAAGAATTGATCAAAGTGAAGAACGTTACTGCTGTACAGGAATATCTTCTTCGTGAAGTGCAAAAGGTTTATCGTATGCAGGGTGTTGAAATCGGGGATAAACACGTTGAAGTAATGGTGCGCCAAATGCTTCGCAAAGTGCGTGTAGTTGATGCTGGTGAAACAGAAGTTCTACCAGGAACACTACTGGATATCCACCAATTTACTGATGCAAATGCGAAAGCTTTAAGAGAAGGCAAATTGCCTGCAACTGGTAGACCAGTATTGTTAGGTATAACAAAAGCATCTCTTGAAACTGATTCATTCCTATCTGCAGCTTCATTCCAAGAAACTACAAGAGTTCTTACAGATGCTGCTATTAAAGGTAAACGTGATGAACTGCTTGGATTGAAAGAAAATGTTATCATTGGTAAACTAGTTCCAGCTGGAACAGGTATGCCAAGATACCGTAATGCAGAGCCAATTACAGTGGATGAAACAACAGAAGAATCCGTTTCAGTAGAATAATTTACTGAGATAAATTAATATGATACCAATAAGCAGTTGCTAAAGACATTGACATAGTTTTTAGCACTGCTCTTGGTATATTGTAATAAACCTATAATTTTTTTGGGAAAAGAATTGACATCTATTTTCATAGATGATACTATATCAAAGGTGCTCCTATTCACCTGTTGCTTTGGAGGATATCATTTTATGTCTTATGAAAAAGTATCACAGGCCAAAAAAATAGTAGTAGGAACAAAGCAAACGGTAAAAGCGTTAAAGGCTGGGAAAGTTGCGGAAGTGATTATAGCTAAAGATGCCGACCCGATTCTAATTGGGAAAGTTATAGAAGCTGCCAAAGAAGCAAATGTACCTGTCATACTCGTAGACTCCATGATAAAGCTTGGCAAGTCATGTGGAATTGAAGTAGGCGCGACGACTGTTGCGATAAATATTTAAAAACTGTTTTTATGGTAATAAGCCATGAAGACTTTGTTTTTGCCCTAATATGAACCACCTGGATGTGTGGACTTCAAACATAAATGGAAGGGAGGAAAAATAAATGCCAACTATTAACCAATTAGTGCGCAAGCCTCGTCAATCTGCTCAAGAGAAGTCGAAGTCTCCTGCGTTAAACAAAGGTTATAACAGCTTCAAAAAATCACAAACTGATGTATCTTCACCTCAAAAACGCGGGGTATGTACTCGTGTTGGTACAATGACACCGAAAAAACCAAACTCAGCGTTGCGTAAATATGCTCGTGTGCGTTTGACTAACGGTATCGAGGTTACAGCTTACATTCCTGGAATTGGTCACAACCTACAAGAACATAGTGTTGTACTTATCCGTGGAGGACGTGTAAAAGATTTACCAGGGGTACGTTACCATATCGTACGTGGTGCTCTTGACACAGCTGGTGTTAACGGTCGTATGCAAGGTCGTTCTAAATACGGTACGAAAAGACCAAAACCAGCAAAAAAATAATAAACTAATAATATAACAATCGGTTGAAAGGAGGAAATCAAATGCCACGTAAAGGTCCTGTAGCAAAAAGAGACGTATTACCAGATCCAATATACAATTCTAAACTTGTATCTCGTTTGATTAACAAAATGATGATAGATGGTAAGAGAGGTAAATCTCAAGCTATCCTATACTCAGCTTTTGATATCGTTGCACAACGTTCTGGACAAGAGGCTATCGAAGTATTCGATCAAGCTCTTAAGAACATCATGCCAGTACTTGAAGTTAAAGCTCGTCGTGTTGGTGGTTCTAACTATCAAGTACCAGTGGAGGTTCGTCCAGACAGACGTACGACTTTAGGTCTTCGTTGGTTAGTTAATTACGCTCGTCTTCGTGGAGAAAAAACGATGGAAGAGAGATTAGCTAACGAAATTCTAGATGCAGCTAACAACACTGGTGCATCAGTTAAGAAACGTGAAGATACACACAAAATGGCGGAAGCAAACAAAGCATTTGCTCATTACCGCTGGTAGGATCAAATATTTTAAAAATACTTTCTTATGGAAGGAGAAATACCAATGGCTAGAGAGTTCTCCTTAGAAAATACTCGTAATATCGGTATCATGGCTCACATCGATGCCGGTAAAACGACTACAACTGAGCGCGTACTTTACTATACTGGTCGTATCCACAAAATTGGTGAAACTCACGAAGGTGCATCTCAAATGGACTGGATGGAGCAAGAACAAGAACGTGGTATCACGATCACATCTGCAGCAACAACTGCACAATGGAAAGGTAATCGTGTAAACATTATCGATACTCCAGGGCACGTAGACTTCACTGTTGAAGTTGAACGTTCTCTACGTGTATTAGATGGTGCTGTAGCAGTATTGGATGCACAGTCTGGTGTTGAACCACAAACTGAAACAGTTTGGCGTCAAGCAACAACATACGGTGTACCTCGTGTTGTATTTGTTAACAAAATGGATAAAATTGGTGCAGACTTCCTTTATTCATTAAAAACTTTGCATGACCGCCTACAAGCAAATGCTCATGCAATTCAACTACCAATCGGTGCTGAAGATCAATTCGAAGGCATCATTGACCTAGTTGAAATGAAGGCAACGTTCTATGGTAATGACCTAGGAACTGATATCGAAGACCGAGAAATTCCTGAAGAATACAAAGACCTTGCTGAAGAATACCATGAAAAATTGGTTGAAGCAGTAGCTGAGCTTGATGAAGAACTGATGGAAAAATATCTTGGTGGAGAAGAAATCACAACAGAAGAATTGAAAGCAGGAATCCGTAAAGGAACTGTAAACGTTGAATTCTACCCTGTAATTTGTGGTTCTGCCTTCAAAAACAAAGGTGTTCAAAAAATGCTTGATGCAGTTATTGACTACTTGCCATCACCATTAGATGTACCAGCTATTAAAGGTACAGTTCCTAATACTGATGAAGAAGTAACAAGACCATCAAGTGATGATCAGCCATTCGCTGCATTAGCGTTTAAAGTTATGACTGACCCTTATGTTGGTAAATTAACTTTCTTCCGCGTATACTCTGGTACTTTGAACTCTGGTTCATACGTACAAAACTCGACTAAAGGTAAGCGTGAGCGTGTAGGACGTATCCTGCAAATGCATGCTAACAGCCGTGAAGAGATTACAGAAGTACATGCTGGTGACATCGCTGCTGCTGTTGGTTTAAAAGATACAACAACTGGAGATACTCTATGTGATGACAAAAACCTAGTTATTCTAGAGTCTATGGAATTCCCAGAGCCAGTTATTGAATTATCAATTGAACCAAAATCAAAAGCTGACCAAGATAAAATGACAACTGCACTACAAAAATTACAAGAAGAAGATCCTACATTCCGTGCACATACTAACCAGGAAACTGGACAAGTAATCATTGCTGGTATGGGTGAGCTTCACTTGGACATTTTAGTAGACCGTATGCGTCGTGAATTCAAGGTAGAAGCTAATGTTGGTGCACCTCAGGTTGCTTACCGTGAAACATTCCGTTCATCTGCTGCAGTTGAAGGTAAGTTCTCACGTCAGTCTGGTGGACGCGGACAATACGGACACGTTTGGATCGAATTCGCTCCGAACGAAGAAGGTAAAGGCTTCGAATTTGAAAATGCTGTAGTTGGTGGGGTTGTTCCACGTGAATATATCGCTCCAGTTCAAGCAGGTCTTGAAGATGCATTGGAAAGAGGAGTTCTTGCAGGATACCCATTGGTAGACATTAAAGCTAAATTATTTGATGGTTCATACCATGATGTTGACTCATCTGAAATGGCGTTTAAAATTGCCGCTTCTATGGCACTTAAAAATGCTGCTTCAAAATGTAACCCTGTAATCCTTGAGCCAGTAATGAAAGTAGAAGTTATCATTCCAGAAGAATACATGGGTGATATCATGGGTAACATTACTTCTCGCCGTGGCCGTGTAGAAGGTATGGAAGCTCGTGGTAACGCACAAGTTGTTCGTGCAATGGTACCTCTATCAGAAATGTTTGGTTATGCTACAACTTTACGTTCAAGCACTCAAGGTCGTGGTGTGTTCTCAATGACATTTGATCACTACGAAGAAGTACCAAAATCAATCTCTGAAGAGATCATCAAAAAAAATAAAGGGTAATAATTGATTTTACTCTTTTAATGAAGTATAACTACTATGTAAGCAATAAAGCTGTGATATAACGTCACAGCTCAATACTTAATTTTTACAAATCAAAGGAGGATTTTCCTAATGGCAAAAGCTAAATACGATCGTTCAAAGCCCCATGTAAATATCGGAACTATTGGTCACGTTGACCATGGTAAAACAACTCTAACAGCTGCTATCACTACTGTACTTGCAAAAGCAGGTGGCGGTGAAGCAAAAGGTTACGACCAAATCGACGCTGCTCCTGAAGAGCGCGAGCGTGGTATCACAATCTCTACTGCACACGTTGAGTACGAAACAGCTACTCGTCACTATGCGCACGTAGACTGCCCAGGACATGCTGACTATGTTAAAAACATGATCACTGGAGCTGCTCAAATGGATGGCGGTATCCTAGTTGTTTCTGCAACTGATGGTCCAATGCCACAAACTCGTGAGCACATCCTATTGTCTCGCCAGGTTGGTGTACCTCACCTAGTTGTATTCTTGAACAAATGTGATATGGTTGATGACGAAGAGCTTCTTGAACTAGTTGAAATGGAAGTTCGCGATCTTCTTTCTGAGTATGAGTTCCCTGGTGATGACATTCCAGTTATCAAAGGTTCTGCTCTTAAAGCACTTGAAGGCGAAGCAGAATGGGAAGAAAAAATCAACGAGCTTATGGCTGCTGTTGATGAGTACATCCCAACTCCAGCTCGTGACACTGAAAAACCATTCATGATGCCTGTAGAGGACGTGTTCTCTATCACAGGTCGTGGTACAGTTGCTACTGGACGTGTTGAGCGTGGACAAGTTAAAGTCGGAGACGTTATCGACATTATCGGTCTTGCTGAAGAGAAAAAATCAACTACTGTAACTGGTGTTGAAATGTTCCGTAAATTGCTTGACTATGCTGAAGCTGGTGACAACATTGGTGCACTTCTTCGTGGGGTTGCTCGTGAAGATATCCAACGTGGTCAAGTATTGGCTAAACCAGGCACAATTACTCCACACGTAAAATTCAAAGCTGAAGTTTACGTTTTGTCTAAAGAAGAAGGTGGACGTCATACTCCATTCTTCACAAACTACCGCCCACAGTTCTACTTCCGTACAACTGACGTAACTGGTATCTGCAACCTTCCTGAAGGTGTAGAAATGGTTATGCCTGGCGACAACATCGAAATGGATGTTGAATTGATTTCTTCTATCGCTATCGAAGAAGGTACTAAATTCTCTATCCGTGAGGGTGGACGTACTGTAGGCGCTGGCGTAGTTGCTACAATCGTTGAATAATATTACTTAATAAACAGGCCGGTTTATCCCGGTCTGTTTTTATGTGAAAAACAAGTAATTTCTATTTCCTTCTATATATATGTTTTAATTTCGATGATTATTATTTAATGCTGATTAGTTTGGAATAGATTGTAATTTTACAACTATTCATTAATGGGTTGAAAAATATTGATTGTCGCTGTATAATAATCAAAGTGTACAAAACGTATAAAGAAAAATAATTTAGGTATTGCTTTTCTTACAATGTTTATGTATAATAGACAATGTTGGTCTTTGACTGCGATGAAGCAGAAGGTTGCTGACACACCCGGCCGCTTTGCCATGGCGAGTGTGTGGGAAATTTTTGCGGAGAACTGTCTATTCTAAAATAGGCGAAAAGGAGGGAAAATAATGGCAAAACAAAAAATTCGTATTCGTTTAAAAGCGTATGATCACAGAATTCTTGATCAATCTGCTGAGAAAATTGTTGAAACTGCTAAACGCTCTGGTGCTGCTGTATCTGGACCTATTCCGTTACCAACTGAAAAGTCTATCTACACAATCCTACGTGCGGTTCATAAATATAAAGATTCTCGTGAGCAATTTGAAATGCGTACGCATAAACGTCTAATCGACATCGTTAACCCAACACCACAAACTGTAGATTCATTAATGCGTTTGGATTTACCATCAGGTGTAGATATCGAAATCAAACTATAATTTAAATAAATATATAACTACCAGGAGGTGTGACTGAAATGACCAAAGGAATCTTAGGAAGAAAAATTGGTATGACTCAAGTTTTTGCTGAAAACGGCGATCTTATCCCGGTAACAGTAGTTGAAGCTGCTCAAAACGTTGTACTTCAAAAGAAATCTATTGAAACTGACGGCTATGAAGCTGTTCAAATCGGTTTCGAAGATAAACGTGAAAAGTTGTCTAACAAACCTGAAAAAGGGCACGTTGCTAAAGCAAACACTGCTCCTAAGCGCTTCGTTCGTGAATTGCGAGAAGTTAGCTTAGCAGAGTACGAAGTTGGTCAAGAAGTCAAAGTTGATGTTTTCGCTGAAGGCGACATCGTAGATGTAACAGGAATATCTAAAGGTAAAGGTTTCCAAGGTTCAATTAAACGCCATGGACAATCTCGCGGACCAATGTCTCACGGGTCTCGCTACCACCGTCGTCCAGGTTCAATGGGCCCAGTAGCTCCAAACCGTGTATTCAAAGGTAAAGCATTACCAGGACGTATGGGCGGAGAACAAGTAACTGTTCAAAACCTTGAAATCGTTAAGGTTGATGTTGAGCGTAACCTTCTATTGATCAAAGGTAATGTTCCTGGAGCTAAAAAAGCTCTATTAAAAGTAAAAAGTGCGGTTAAAGCATAATTAGTAAACCGGAAAGGAGGAAACAAGAATGCCTAAAGTTGCATTATTCAACCAAGACGGTACTCAAGCTGGAGATATCGAATTAAAGGATTCTGTATTCGGTATCGAGCCTAACAACAGCGTTCTATTTGAAGCAGTTGTTATGCAAAGAGCTTCTTTACGTCAAGGTACTCATAAAACTAAAATTCGTTCTGAGGTTGCTGGTGGTGGCCGTAAGCCATGGCGCCAAAAAGGTACAGGACGTGCACGTCAAGGTTCTATCAGATCTCCACAATGGCGTGGTGGTGGAACAGTGTTTGGACCAGTTCCACGTAGCTACAGCTACAAATTACCTAAAAAGGTACGCAGACTTGCAATCAAATCTGCACTTTCTACTAAAGTATTAGAAGAAAGCATTTTAGTATTGCAAAGCCTAGCTTTCGATGCACCAAAAACTAAAGAATTCAAAACTGTTTTAGGTAATCTATCTGTAGAGAAGAAAGCACTTATCGTTACAGCTGACCTAGATGAGAACGTAGCATTATCTGCTCGTAACATTCCTGGAATTACTGTCGTTTCTGCTTCTGATGTTACAGTATTAGATGTATTAAATCATGATAAATTAATCATGACGAAAGCAGCAGTTGAAAAAGTAGAGGAGGTGCTTGCATAATGGATGCACGCGATACTATTAAGCGCCCCGTTATCACTGAACGTTCTACTGACTTAATGGCTGAGAAAAAATATACGTTTGAAGTTGATGTTAGAGCTAACAAAACTCAAGTTAAAGATGCTGTAGAAGAAATTTTCGGCGTTGAAGTTGAGAAAGTTAACATTATGAACTACAAAGGTAAGTTCAAGCGTATGGGCCGTTTCGGAGGCTACACTAACAAACGTCGTAAGGCAATTGTTAAGCTAACAGCTAACAGCAAAGAAATCGAATTTTTCGAAGCTTAATATATAACTGAGAAGAGGAGGGAACACAAATGGCGATTAAAAAATACAAACCTACCTCTAATGGTCGACGCAACATGACATCTTCTGACTTTAGTGAAATCACTACAAGTACTCCAGAAAAATCATTGCTTGCTCCTTTACACAGAAAAGGCGGCCGTAATAACCAAGGTAAGTTAACTGTTCGTCATCAAGGTGGAGGTCATAAGCGTCAATATCGTATCATCGATTTCAAACGCGATAAAGATGGCATTCCAGGACGCGTTGCTACAATTGAGTATGATCCAAACAGATCTGCTAACATCGCGTTAATCAACTATGTAGACGGTGAAAAACGCTACATTCTTGCACCAAAAAATCTAGAAGTTGGCTTAGAAGTAATGTCAGGACCTGAGGCTGATATCAAGCCAGGTAATGCACTACCACTAGTTAACATTCCAGTGGGTACTGTTATCCACAACATCGAATTAAAACCAGGTAAAGGCGGACAACTGGTTCGTTCTGCAGGTACTTCTGCACAAGTTCTTGGTAAAGAAGGTAAATACGTACTTGTACGTTTAAATTCTGGTGAAGTACGTTTAGTTCTTGCTACATGCCGTGCTTCGATCGGTCAAGTAGGTAACGAGCAACACGAATTAATTAAAATTGGTAAAGCAGGACGCTCTCGCTGGTTAGGCAAACGCCCAACAGTTCGTGGTTCTGTAATGAACCCTAACGACCATCCACACGGTGGTGGTGAAGGACGCGCTCCAATCGGACGTAAATCACCAATGTCTCCTTGGGGTAAACCAACTCTTGGTGCTAAAACTCGCAAGAAGAAAAACAAATCAGATAAATTTATCGTACGTAGCCGTAAAAAATAACGGGGTTGAACTACGGTTCATAACTAGAACCGTAGAACAATCACGAAGGGAGGTTCACTCATGGGTCGCAGCTTAAAAAAAGGACCTTTTGTTGATGATCATTTACTATCAAAGATCGAAAAATTAAGTGAGTCTGATAAGAAACAAGTTATCAAAACTTGGTCTCGTCGTTCTACTATCTTCCCACAATTCATCGGTCAAACAATCGCAGTTTATGATGGTCGTAAGCATGTACCTGTCTACATTACTGAAGACATGGTAGGTCACAAACTTGGAGAATTCGCTCCATCCCGTACTTACAAAGGTCATGCAAGTGACGATAAGAAAACAAGACGTTAATGAGAGGAGGGCATTCATATGCAAGCTAAAGCTGTTGCAAATACAGTTCGTATTGCTCCTCGTAAAGCTCGTTTAGTCGTAGATTTAATTCGAGGTAAGCAAGTAGGCGAAGCGGTAGCAATTTTGAAGTTAACTCCAAAAGCTGCTTCACCTATCGTAGAAAAAGTTCTTAAATCTGCTATTGCAAATGCAGAGCATAACTACGAAATGGATATCAATAACTTAGTGGTTGAACAAGCATACGTTAACGAAGGACCAACACTTAAACGTTTCCGTCCACGTGCTATGGGTCGTGCAAGTCAGATCAATAAACGTACTAGCCACATCACTATCGTTGTATCAGAAAAGAAGGAGGGGTAATCAGTGGGTCAAAAAGTAAATCCAGTCGGTTTGCGTGTCGGGATAATCCGTGATTGGGAATCTAAATGGTACGCAGGCAAAGACTATGCTGATCTTTTACACGAAGACCTTAAAGTACGTGAGTACATTACAAAACGTTTAAATGACGCTTCTGTTTCTAAAGTTGAAATCGAACGTGCTGCTAATCGTTTGAATGTTACTGTTCACACTGCTAAACCAGGAATGGTTATTGGTAAAGGTGGTACAGAGGTAGAAGCTTTACGTAAAGCTCTTAACTCACTTACTGGCAAACGTGTACACATCAATATTCTTGAAATTAAAAGAGCGGACATGGATGCAAAACTTGTTGCTGAGAACATTGCTCGTCAATTAGAAAACCGTGTATCTTTCCGTCGTGCTCAAAAACAAGCTATCCAACGTTCAATGCGTGCGGGTGCTAAAGGTATTAAAACAATGGTATCAGGTCGTCTTGGCGGTGCAGATATCGCTCGTTCTGAGTCATATAGTGAAGGAACTGTTCCTTTGCACACTCTACGTGCTGACATCGACTACGCTACAGCTGAAGCAGATACTACTTATGGTAAATTAGGCGTTAAAGTTTGGATCTATCGTGGAGAGATCCTTCCAACGAAGAAGAAAACTGAGGAAGGAGGCAAATAATAATGTTACTACCTAAACGTGTTAAATACCGTCGTGTACACCGTGGAAAAATGCGCGGTCAAGCAAAAGGCGGCACAGAAGTAACTTTCGGTGAATATGGTTTGCAATCTTTAGAAGCATCTTGGATTACTAACCGTCAAATTGAATCTGCTCGTATCGCGATGACTCGTTACATGAAACGTGGCGGTAAAGTTTGGATCAAAATTTTCCCACATAAGCCTTACACTGCAAAGCCTCTAGAAGTCCGCATGGGTTCCGGTAAGGGTGCTCCAGAAGGTTGGGTAGCAGTTGTTAAGCCTGGAAAAATTATGTTCGAAATTGCTGGTGTTTCTGAAGAGATCGCTCGTGAGGCACTTCGCCTTGCATCACACAAACTTCCAGTTAAATGTAAGTTTGTAAAACGTGAAGAAATTGGTGGTGAAACTAATGAAAGCTAATGAAATTCGTGACCTTACCACTGCAGAAATTGAACAAAAAGTTAAATCTTTAAAAGAAGAGCTTTTCAACCTTCGCTTTCAATTAGCGACAGGACAACTTGAAAATACAGCTCGCATTCGTGAAGTACGCAAAGCGATTGCTCGCATGAAAACAGTTATTCGTGAAAGAGAAATCGGCGTCAATAATCGATAACGTGAGAGGAGGTTCGTAAGATGAGCGAACGCAATCAACGCAAAGTCTACACTGGTCGTGTTGTTTCTGACAAAATGGATAAAACCGTTTCTGTTGTAGTAGAAACTTACAAAAAGCACCCATTATATGGCAAACGCGTGAAATACTCTAAAAAGTATAAAGCTCACGATGAGCAAAATACAGCTAAAATTGGCGATGTAGTACGTATTATGGAAACACGTCCATTATCAGCTACAAAACGTTTCCGTCTTGTAGAAGTAGTAGAAAAAGCAGTTATTATATAATTGTTCGGAATAAGCTTCATCCCGAAGGGAGGTTACACACATGATTCAACAAGAATCACGTTTGAAAGTTGCTGACAACTCTGGTGCTCGTGAAGTACTAACTATTAAAGTTCTTGGTGGCTCTGGCCGCAAAACTGCAAATATCGGTGATATCATCGTTGTTACTGTGAAACAAGCAACACCAGGTGGCGTTGTTAAAAAAGGTGACGTAGTAAAAGCAGTAGTAGTAAGAACTAAGAGTGGTGTACGCCGCGCAGACGGTACTTACATTCGTTTCGATGAAAACGCATGTGTAATTATCCGTGATGATAAGAGTCCACGTGGAACTCGTATCTTTGGACCAGTTGCTCGCGAATTACGCGATAACAACTTCATGAAGATTGTATCATTAGCTCCAGAAGTACTATAAATCATAAATACAATTGCCTTTAAGGAGGTGCGAAAAGATGCATGTTAAAAAAGGTGACAAAGTAATGGTCATCTCTGGTAAGGATAAAGGCAAAACTGGTGTTGTTCTTGCAGCATTCCCTAAAAAAAGCCGTGTGCTAGTTGAAGGAATCAACATTGTTAAGAAACACAATAAGCCATCCCAGTTGAATCCACAAGGTGGAATCAATGACCAGGAAGCAGCTATTCATGTATCCAACGTTATGCTTATCGATCCTAAAACAGGTACTCCTACTCGTGTAGGTTCAACATCTGTTGACGGTAAAAAAGTACGCGTAGCGAAAAAATCCGGTGAAATTCTAGATAAATAGTTTAAAAAAGAAGGGAGGTACTATGGATGAACCGCCTAAAAGAAAAGTACACAAAAGAAACTGTACCTGCTCTTATGAGCAAGTTCAATTATAAATCTGTAATGCAAGTTCCAAAGCTTGAGAAGATTGTTATCAACATGGGTGTTGGTGAAGCAGTTGCTAACGCAAAAGCATTGGACATTGCAGTTGAAGAATTGACAGTAATTTCTGGTCAAAAGCCAGTTGTTACTCGTGCAAAAAAATCTATCGCAGGCTTCCGTCTACGTGAAGGTATGCCAATCGGAGCGAAAGTTACACTTCGTGGAGAACGCATGTATGAGTTTTTTGATAAACTAGTATCTGTTTCTCTACCACGTGTTCGTGACTTCCGCGGTATTTCTAAGAAATCTTTTGACGGCCGTGGTAACTACACTCTAGGTGTTAAAGAACAATTGATCTTCCCTGAAGTTGATTACGATAAAGTAAACAAAGTTAGAGGTATGGATATTGTTATCGTTACAACAGCTAACACTGATGAAGAAGCTCGTGAATTATTAACTCAATTTGGAATGCCGTTCCAAAAGTAATCCTTAATTAGAGGGAGGCGTAAATGTGGCTAAAAAGTCAATGATTGCGAAACAAAAGCGCACGCCTAAATATAAAGTACAAGAATATACACGCTGCGAACGTTGTGGTCGTCCACATTCTGTGTACCGTAAATTTAAGCTTTGCCGTATTTGTTTCCGTGAATTAGCATATAAGGGACAAATTCCTGGTGTGAAAAAAGCTAGCTGGTAAAACCCCATTATGGGAAGGAGGTTAATACAATGGTTATGACAGATCCAATTGCAGATTTGCTTACAAGAATCCGTAATGCGAATATGGTACGTCACGAAAAATTAGAGGTTCCTGCTTCTAATGTGAAAAAAGAAATCGCTGAAATTCTTAAGCGTGAAGGTTTCATCCGTGATGTTGAGTATATTGAAGACAACAAACAAGGAATCATCCGCATTTTCCTTAAATACGGTTCTAGCAATGAGCGTGTAATTACTGGACTTAAACGTATTAGTAAACCTGGTCTTCGTGTATATGCGAAAGCTACTGAAGTTCCACGTGTACTAAACGGTCTTGGAATCGCACTAGTTTCTACTTCTCAAGGAGTAATTACTGATAAAGAAGCTCGCGCTAAACAAGTTGGCGGAGAAGTTTTAGCATACGTTTGGTAATAAAGGTTTAAATGAATGGAGGTGCAACTAAATGTCTCGTGTAGGTAAAAAACCAGTCGAAGTACCAGCAGGCGTTACAGTTACTATTGATAACAGTACTGTAACGGTTAAAGGTCCTAAAGGCGAATTAACTCGTACTTTTAACTCTGATATCGCAATTAACGTTGAAGAGAACGTAATTAACGTAACTCGTCCTTCTGATGCGAAGGAACATCGTGCATTGCACGGAACAACTCGCGCTTTGTTAGCTAACATGGTCGAAGGTGTTTCTAAAGGTTTTGAAAGAGGTCTTGAACTTATCGGTGTAGGTTACCGTGCGCAAAAACAAGGAAGCAAACTTGTTCTTAACGTAGGTTACTCTCATCCAGTTGAGATCGAACCAGAAGCAGGAATTGAAATTGAAGTTCCTTCTGCTACTAAAGTTATTGTTAAAGGAACTAACAAAGAGCGCGTTGGAGCACTTGCTGCTAACATCCGTGACGTTCGTCCACCAGAGCCTTACAAAGGTAAAGGTATTCGTTATGAAGGCGAATTCGTACGTAGAAAAGAAGGTAAAACAGGTAAGTAATGCCATATAGGCAAATGAAAGGAGTGACCTGAATGATTACGAAGGCTGACAAGAATGTAACCCGTAAAAAAAGACACGCACGTGTGCGTTCTAAATTAAGCGGTACTCAAGCTCGTCCTCGTTTAAATGTGTTCCGTTCAAACAAACACATTTACGCTCAACTTATTGATGATGTTAATGGTGTAACAATCGCTAGTGCGTCTACTTTAGATAAAGAGCTTAACTTAGAATCTGCTAGTAATGTTGATGCTGCTGTTAAGATCGGTGAGGCAGTTGCAAAACGTGCTGTAGAAAAAGGCGTTAAATCAGTAGTTTTTGACCGCGGTGGATATTTATATCATGGTCGCGTTAAAGCTTTAGCTGATGCTGCTCGTGAGAACGGCTTAGAATTTTAATAGTCAAAGGAGGGACAAAAATAGATGCGTAGTCGTAGTATTGATCCAAACAAACTTGAACTTGAAGAACGCGTTGTTACTATCAACCGTGTAGCGAAAGTTGTTAAAGGTGGACGTCGTTTCCGTTTCTCTGCACTTGTAGTTGTTGGAGATAAAAATGGCAATGTTGGTTTTGGTACTGGTAAAGCTCAAGAGGTACCAGATGCAATCCGTAAAGCAGTTGAAGATGCGAAGAAAAATCTTGTGGCAGTACCTATGGTTGGTACAACAATCCCACACGAAATTATCGGACACTTCGGTGCTGGTGAAATCTTGCTAAAACCTGCTTCTGAAGGTACTGGAGTTATCGCTGGTGGCCCAGTGCGTGCAGTGCTTGAGTTAGCTGGTGTTGCTGATATCCTATCTAAATCTTTAGGAACAAACACACCAATTAACATGGTTCGTGCAACTTTAGACGGTTTAAAACAATTAAAACGTGCTGAAGACGTAGCGAAGTTACGTGGTAAATCAGTAGAAGAACTGTTAGGATAAGGAGGGAAATTAGATGGCAAACAAACTGGAAATTACCCTCACTAAAAGCGTAATTGGTCGTCCTCAAGACCAACGCGAAACAGTTAAAGCATTAGGTCTACGTAAAGTAAACCAAACAGTAGAACAAAACGATAATGCTGCTATCCGCGGCATGATCACTAAAGTATCACATTTAGTATCTGTTAAAGAAAACTAAAAATCATTCTTCTTCAATAAGGAGGTGCCAATATGAAACTTCATGAATTAAAACCTGCAGAAGGTTCTCGTAAAGAACGCAAGCGTTTAGGTCGTGGTATCGGTTCTGGTACTGGTAAGACTGCTGGTAAAGGTCATAAAGGTCAAAATGCACGTTCCGGTGGGGGTGTAAGACCTGGATTTGAAGGTGGTCAAACTCCTTTATTCCGTCGTTTACCAAAACGTGGTTTTACAAACATCAACCGTAAAGAATATGCAATTGTTAACCTTGACGCTCTAAACCGCTTCGAAGACGGAACGGAAGTAACTCCAGAACTTCTTATCGAAACTGGTGTTGTGAGCAACGAAAGAGCAGGAATTAAAATTCTTGCAAAAGGCAAAGTAGAGAAAAAGCTTACTGTTAAAGCACATAAATTCTCCTCTGCTGCAAAGGAAGCTATTGAAGCTGCCGGCGGTCAAACAGAGGTGATCTAATGTTTCAGACAATCTCCAATTTTATGCGTGTGGGTGAAATAAGACGTAAAATCATATTCACCCTATTAATGTTGATTATATTCCGTATCGGTACTTTCATACCGGTACCTTATGTTAATGCAGATTATTTACAAGCACAGGATACTTTTAGTGCCTTCGGAATATTAAATACTTTCGGTGGTGGGGCACTGAAAAACTTTTCAATACTCGCTATGGGGATTATGCCATATATTACTGCATCTATCATTGTCAGCTTGCTGCAGATGGATGTTGTGCCTAAGTTCACTGAATGGTCTAAACAAGGTGATGCTGGTCGACGTAAATTGACTCAATTTACGAGATACTTCACTATCGTGTTAGGCTTCATTCAGGGCTTTGGAATGTCATATGGATTTAATAACCTAGCTGGTGGTGCTCTGATTACTAATCCTGGAATTGGTTCCTACTTAGTAATCTCTGTTGTGTTAACAGCTGGAACTGCCTTCTTAATGTGGTTAGGTGAACTAATTACATCAAAAGGTGTAGGTAATGGTATATCCATTATCATCTTTGCTGGGATTGCTGCTGGTATTCCATCAATAGCAAACCAAATTTACGCACAACAGTTTGAAAATCCTGGTGATCAGTTATTCTTGCGCATCGCTACAGTGCTTCTTATTGTAGTTGCAGTGATAGCACTTGTTGTAGGAGTAATCTTCATCCAGCAAGCACTTAGAAAGATTCCAATCCAATATGCGAAAAGAATGACGAATGGAAATAGCTCTGTTGGAGGACAATCTACACATCTTCCACTTAAAGTGAATTCCGCTGGGGTTATCCCAGTTATCTTTGCGGTTTCATTCCTGGTAACACCAAGAACGATCGCATCATTCTTTGAACAAAATGCTGTTACAACATGGATACAAAAAGTATTCGACTATACGCATCCTATTGGAATGGTTATCTATACAGTATTAATTCTTGCTTTCACTTATTTTTATGCTTTCATTCAAGTGAATCCAGAACAAGTTTCTGAGAACTTGAAGAAGCAAGGTGGATACATTCCAGGTATTAGACCAGGAAAAAGTACGCAAGAATACTTGACTCGTGTTCTTTACCGTTTAACATTAGTTGGAGCATTATTCTTAGCTGTCATAGCTATTCTTCCAGTTTTCTTTATCAATATTGCTGGCTTGCCGCAATCTGCGCAAATTGGTGGAACTAGTTTACTCATCGTTGTCGGTGTTGCACTGGAAACAATGAAACAGCTTGAATCACAGCTAGTTAAACGTCACTATAAAGGATTTATTAAATAATTTAATTTAGGGGACTGATGTCCCTTGAATTATATGTGCAAGACTTTATTTAGGGGGGAATACGCATGAATTTAGTCTTAATGGGGCTCCCTGGCGCAGGCAAAGGTACACAAGCCGAGAAGATTGTCGAGAAATATGGCATCCCTCATATCTCAACTGGTGATATGTTTCGTGCTGCAATGAAAGATGAGACAGAGCTTGGACTAAAAGCAAAATCATTTATGGATAAAGGTGAATTAGTACCTGATGAAGTTACAATTGGTATAGTTCGCGAAAGACTTAGTAAGGATGACTGTGAAAAGGGTTTTCTTCTAGACGGATTCCCTCGTACTGTTCCACAAGCTGAAGCTTTAGAATCCATTTTGTCTGATTTAGTAAAAAAACTTGATTATGTGATCAATGTTCAAGTTGATCAAGAAATATTAATGGAAAGACTAACAGGACGCCGTATCTGTAAAAGCTGTGGGGCTACTTATCATTTAGTATTTAACCCGCCAGCTAACCCAGAAACATGTGATCGCTGTGGCGGAGAGTTATATCAACGTGCAGATGATAACGAAGCTACTGTTAAAAACCGTTTGGATGTTAATATCAAACAATCTCAGCCATTACTTGATTTTTATGAGTCAAAAGGCTATCTGAAGAACATCAATGGCCAACAAGATATTTCGAAAGTATTTTCAGATTTGGATGAATTACTAATTACTTTAAAGTAATCCTTAATTCATAAAACACTTTTGCTTAGACTAATCTGTCCTAGCATGGACTAAAATCAGAGAATCAAATAGAAGAATTGGGATGAAATGGCTAAGGAGTTTATTCCTAAACATGATGCATTTCCTTTTTTCAAAAGGTATAATAATTCCTATGGTTATATCTGTAACAAGTAAAGCATAAAAATGAACTTTGTCATCTTTATGCGAGTTAGAAGAATAATCAATTTAAGATAATTGGTGCAGAGTATTTTGGATTTCATGGTAGCTCCGCTTGAATTGCTTTTTTATCTAGTAGTGAAGAAGGTAACTATTATTCTTTCTATTATGGACATAAGGTATTGGACCAGGTGTGCGCTATCGGTAATTCCTCTTTAATTAATATCGGAATGCGAAGATCTTAACGGCATTTCATCAAGCAATTGTGTATGCGATGCAAAGAATAAGGTTAGACTCTTGAAGAAGCTTTGACTTTCTTTTTTTGCGGAAATTACGATAAGCGATGAAACAGCCGCAGTTAGCACAGGCTATTTGTTTCTATCGTACTGTTTGCGAGAAATATTTCCTATAATATAGCTTTACAGCAGTTCATATAAACGAGTTTTAGCTGTGTTGGTGGTCACATTGATCGATTCTGATGGAAGTTTATAATTTTTATTATTAATTTGTTATTAATAGCGGACGTGTGTGTAACATTATGTTATAATCAATTAGTTGCAGTTATATGACAAGTTAGTATATTATAGAGCAGTTCAGAGTAGTTGATGTACACCAATCGTGTTACAAAAGAAAAGAACTACACTTTACTATAGTTAGTTTTAAGTATTTCGCATTTTAAAATGAAGGGAGAATTTATTCGATGGCTAAAGACGATGTAATCGAAATTGAAGGCACAATCACTGAAACTTTGCCGAACGCCATGTTTAAGGTAGAATTAGAAAATGGTCATACTGTATTGGCTCACGTTTCTGGTAAAATCCGCATGCATTTTATTCGTATTTTACCTGGTGATAAAGTAACGGTTGAGTTATCTCCATATGACTTGACTCGCGGAAGAATTACTTACCGCTTTAAATAATCTGATTGCACTCCGTACTATCAAGGAGGTTAGGATAATGAAAGTTAGACCATCTGTTAAACCTATCTGCGAAAAATGCAAAGTTATCCGCAGACGTGGGAAAGTTATGGTTATCTGTGAAAACCCTAAACATAAACAAAAACAAGGTTAATTATAAGGAGGTGCGCATATAGATGGCACGTATTGCTGGTGTGGATATTCCACGTGAAAAACGCGTAGTAATATCTTTAACATACATTTTTGGTATCGGAAAAATTACTGCACAAAAAGTATTGGCAGAAGCTGGTGTTTCTGAAGATACTCGTGTTCGTGACTTAACGGAAGATGAACTTAACAAAATCCGTGATATCATTGACAAACTAAAAGTTGAAGGTGACCTTCGTCGTGAAGTTTCACTTAACATTAAACGTCTAATGGAGATCGGTTGCTACCGTGGTCTTCGTCACCGCCGTGGTCTTCCAGTTCGCGGACAAAACACGAAAAACAACGCTCGTACACGCAAAGGTCCTCGTAAGACTGTAGCTAACAAGAAAAAATAATCCGTAAAGGAGGTACTTTAAATGGCACGTAAAACGAATACTCGTAAACGTCGTGTGAAAAAGAATATCGAATCTGGTATTGCACACATTCGTTCAACATTCAATAACACAATCGTAACAATCACTGATGTACATGGTAATGCTCTTTCTTGGTCAAGTGCAGGAGCTCTAGGATTTAGAGGTTCTCGTAAATCTACTCCTTTCGCTGCTCAAATGGCTGCTGAAACTGCTGCTAAAACATCAATGGAACATGGTATGAAAACTCTTGAAGTAACTGTAAAAGGACCAGGTGCTGGTCGTGAAGCTGCAATCCGTGCTCTTCAAGCTGCAGGTCTTGAAGTTACTGCTATCAGAGATGTAACTCCAGTTCCTCATAATGGCTGCCGACCACCTAAACGTCGCCGCGTTTAATTTTTCTGTATAAAATCATTTATCCTTGTCTATACTGGGATTTGATTAAAACTTTTTAAAAGCCCGTACAGAATTATTAACCCAGTTGTTGTGCACAAAGCGGGAACGTAAACATGGGGAATTTCGGTTACTAAAATAGCCGGGGTTTCGACGTTTTGAAGGAGGGTATATTTTGATGATCGAAATAGAAAAACCAAAAATCGAAACGGTTGAGATCAACGATGATGCCAAATACGGCAAATTCGTCGTAGAGCCACTTGAGCGTGGATATGGTACTACTTTGGGTAACTCCTTACGTCGTATTCTATTATCCTCACTTCCTGGTGCCGCTATCACATCCATTCAAATTGATGGGGTACTTCATGAGTTCTCAACAATTGAAGGCGTCGTGGAAGATGTAACATCTATCATATTGAACATCAAGAAACTAGCACTTAAAATCTACTCTGATGATGAAAAAACTTTAGAGATTGATATGCAAGGTGAAGGAGTTGTCACTGCAGCGGACATCACTCATGATAGTGATGTAGAGATCTTGAATCCAGATCTTCATATCGCTACATTGGGCAGCAACGGAAATCTTCGCATGCGTTTAACTGCAAAGCGTGGTCGTGGTTACACACCTGCTGAACAAAACAAGCGTGAGGATCAACCTATTGGTGTAATTCCAATTGATTCAATCTACACTCCAGTTTCTAGAGTGAATTATCAAGTTGAGAATACTCGTGTTGGTCAATTGACTAATTATGATAAACTAACATTTGACGTTTGGACTGACGGTAGTACAGGTCCTCAAGATGCTATTGCACTTGGTGCAAAGATTTTGACAGAGCATTTAAACATCTTCGTTGGTTTAACTGATGAAGCTCAAAATGCTGAGATAATGGTAGAAAAAGAAGAAGATCAAAAAGAAAAAGTTCTTGAGATGACGATTGAAGAGCTTGATTTATCTGTTCGTTCTTATAACTGCCTAAAACGTGCTGGGATTAATACAGTACAAGAATTGGCTAATAAGACAGAAGAAGATATGATGAAAGTTCGAAATCTTGGTAGAAAATCTCTTGAAGAAGTTAAGCATAAACTGGAAGAGCTAGGTTTAGGCCTAAGAAAAGACGACTGATAAACAGCCGTTTTTGATTGCCCAGCTGCTTGAATAACAACAAAAGGAGGGAATCACACATGGGTTACAGAAAGTTAGGACGCACTAGCGCACAGCGTAAAGCTATGTTACGTGACTTAACAACAGACTTAATCATCAACGAGCGCATTGAAACAACTGAAGCTCGTGCAAAAGAACTTCGTTCTGTTGTAGAAAAAATGATTACACTTGGTAAACGTGGAGATCTTCATGCACGCCGTCAAGCTGCTGCTTACGTACGTAATGAAGTTGCTAACGTTGAAGAAAACCAAGATGCTGTTCAAAAATTGTTCAGCGACATCGCTGCTCGTTACACTGAACGTCAAGGTGGATACACACGTATCATGAAAATGGGACCTCGTCGCGGAGACGGTGCACCAATGGTAATTATCGAGTTAGTATAATAGAGATTTAAGGAACATAGGGTGCCGGACAGTTTATATTGCTATGAAACTTGTTCAAGTACCCTTTTTCTTTAGTAGTCTCATTCTATATGCTATCAAGCCAAAACAGAGTGTTACGATGAGCATTAGGAAAGAATAAAGAACAAATGTCTCGTCTAGCTCTAGCACCTCTGCAATTCAAGTTGAATTGGAGGTGCGGGCTTTTTTCGTTTTTAAAAGAAGCATTCAGGGTGCGAGAATAGGAATATCATAAGATTCATTTACAACATATGAATTTCCTGGATTCAGGGACATAGGTATTTACTTCAAATTTATATCTTATGTAGAACCAATTCAAAGCTCGCCCGTAAGGCGAGTTTTCTTTTTGGCAAAAGAAGAATGAGTGAGGTATTATATGGACCATAAAGTTTTGGTAACAGTCGACTCCTTATCCTTTATGTATGAAGATCAGCAGACAAAAGCACTAGATAACGTTTCTTTCCAAATAAAAGAGGGTGAATGGGTAGCTATCGTCGGTCATAATGGTTCAGGTAAATCAACACTTGCTAAGCTATTAAACGGGTTGTATTTTTCAAAAGAAGGATCTATCCGCATTGGAGACATAGTCATATCAGAAGAAACAGTTTGGGATGCTAGAAAAAGAGTAGGTATGGTTTTTCAAAAACCTGATAATCAGTTTGTAGGGACAACAGTTAAAGATGATGTGGCTTTTGGCTTAGAAAACAATGCTATTCCTAGGGAGGAAATGCATAAACGGGTGGAAGCTGCTTTAGAAAAAGTAAATATGCTATCTTTTCTTGATCAAGAGCCGCACCATCTTTCAGGTGGACAAAAACAACGTGTAGCAATTGCCGGTGTTATTGCATTGAAACCAAGCATTATCGTCCTTGATGAAGCGACGTCTATGCTTGATCCACAGGGGAGACAGGAAGTACTCGAATTAATGAAAGAGCTGAAGCAGGAAAATATGACGGTAATCTCTATCACCCATGATCTTGATGAAGCAGCAAGAGCAGACCGAATTATCATCATGAATAAAGGGAAGGTTTATCAGGAGGGTAAGCCCTCTAAAATTTTCCAGTTAGAGAAGGAATTAATTGAAATTGGACTTGATATCCCATTTGCGATAAGACTAAGAAGCGGTCTTGAAGCGCAGGGGGTACAGGTAGACAAAATAACATTGACAGAAGAAGAGTTGGTGACTGAGCTATGGACATCTCACTTCAAAAAGTAGCATATCGTTATCAAGAGAATACACCGTTTGAAAGATTGGCAATTGAGAATGTGGACATAAATATATCCTCAGGTTCTTATATGGCTATCATTGGTCATACAGGCTCTGGTAAATCCACAATTCTTCAGCATTTGAATGCCTTATTAACACCTACTAGTGGAAGTGTTGCAATAGGTGACAGGTTAATTGAATCTGGCCGTAAGAATAAGAACCTTGCTCCAATTCGCCAAAAGGTAGGAATCGTTTTCCAGTTTCCAGAAAGCCAGCTATTCGAAGAAACAGTAGAAAAAGATATCTGTTTTGGACCAATGAACTTTGGAGTAAAAGAGGAAGAGGCAAAAATCAGAGCAAAAAGGGCTTTGGCAGAGGTAGGGCTTTCGGAAGATTACTTGAACAAATCCCCATTTGATTTATCAGGTGGGCAGATGAGACGAGTAGCTATCGCCGGTGTTTTGGCTATGGAGCCTGAAGTGCTTGTTCTTGATGAGCCAACTGCAGGACTAGATCCAAGAGGCCGAAAAGAAATCATGGAAATGTTCTATAGACTGCATAAAGAACGAAACTTGACGACTATACTGGTTACACACAGTATGGAGGACGCAGCATTGTATGCAGACAAAATCGTCATTATGAATAAAGGGAATGTTTATAGAGAAGGAACTGCTGAGGAAATATTTTCAGAAAGCGAAGATTTAGTGCGAATTGGATTAAATGTTCCTGATATTGTTAGATTCCAGAGGAAATTAGAAGCTCAGCTTGGCTTTAAACTTGATAAAGTGCATTTAAATACGGAGACATTTATTATGGAACTAGCGGATTACTTAAAGAAAAATGAGGATCATCAATGATGGGGAAAATGATAATAGGTCGTTTTGTTCCGATTGACTCACTTCTGCATAGAATGGATCCTCGTTCAAAGCTTATAATTGTATTTTTATTTATTTGTATTGTATTCCTAGCCAATAATGCTGCTACCTATTTTATTCTTGCTGCGTATGTTGGTTTGATGATCCTTTTGTCAAAGGTTCCTTTTAAATATATTTATCTAGGATTAAGACCAATACTTTGGCTTATATTATTTACTTTCTGTCTTCATTTGTTTTTTACTAAAGATGGCAGCTTATTATTCGAATACGGATGGATTAAAATATATTCAGAAGGACTAAGGATGGGGATACTCATTTCATTACGCTTCTTTCTGCTTATAATCATGACTTCCTTGCTCACATTGACAACAACACCAATTGAGCTTACAGATGCATTGGAGACATTGCTGGGACCTCTGAAAAAGATCCGCTTTCCAGTTCATGAACTTGCCTTAATGATGTCTATCTCTTTACGCTTCATCCCAACACTGATGGATGAAACAGAGAAGATAATGAAGGCGCAGATGGCAAGAGGGGTGGAATTCTCGAGCGGTCCAATTCAAAGCAGAATAAAAGCAATTGTACCATTATTAATTCCGCTTTTTGTCAATGCCTTTAAGAGAGCCGAGGAGCTTGCAACTGCTATGGAAGCGAGAGGCTACCAAGGTGGAGAGGGCAGAACGAAATATCGTCAGCTAGTTTGGAAGCAATCGGATAGTGTCATGATAGTATTATTAGTGCTTGTAGCAGTTTTGCTGCTTGTATTTAAATCATAATGGAGAAAAGTGATGCAAAGATATAAAGGGATAGTCAGCTATGATGGCTCCGAATATTGTGGATTTCAGCTTCAGCCGAGGGACCGCACTGTTCAAGGAGAAATAGAAAAAGCTTTAAAAAAGCTTCATAAAGGCAGTGAGATAAAGATTCAAGCATCAGGCCGTACAGATGCAGGCGTCCATGCAAAAGGACAGGTCATCCATTTTGATTCAGATTTGGATATACCTGCTGGAAAGTGGGAGCTCGCAATAAACGCAATGCTGCCTCATGATATTGTATTTTCTACAATAGAACCAGTTAATCTGGACTTTCATGCAAGATACAATGTAACTGGCAAGGAATACCGTTATTTTATCCATCTCTCTGAAAGAAGAGATCCGTTCAAGCGTAACCATGCCTATTATTATCCATATAAATTGGATATTGAGGCAATTCGCAAAGCACTTGAATATTTTATTGGTGAACATGACTTCACCAGCTTTTGCTCGATGAAGACGGATAAGGAAGATAAGGTAAGGACGATTACGTCAATGGAATTGGTAGAAGAAGATGATATGCTTATTTTTAGCTTTAAAGGAAATGGCTTCCTTTATAATATGGTGCGTATCATAATCGGAACACTGCTTGACGTTGGCAGAGGCAAACGAAAGCCAGAGTCTATTAAAGAAATTCTAGTGAAAAAAGACCGTAAAGCCGCAGGAAAGACTGCTTCTGCAAACGGTTTGTATTTATGGAAGGTTTACTATTAAGTAGAAAATATAAAGTCGAAAAGAATTTTTCATAACAACTAAACCTGGTGTAACATTTTCTTGACATATGGCACTCTAGCATATATCATAATATGGTATGTATTATAAACCCACATTAAGCCCCGGAAACTTAATTGTGTGAACATATAGACGTAAATCATTAAAACAACAAAAAAACTAAAAACTTAACATTCAGGAGGGAAACTCATGCGTACAACGTTCATGGCTAATTCAAACACTGTTGACCGTAAATGGTACGTGATTGATGCTGAAGGCAAAACTTTAGGTCGTCTTGCTAGTGAAGTAGCATCAATCCTACGTGGAAAACATAAACCAACTTTCACACCACATGTGGATACTGGTGATCATGTTATTCTTTTAAATGCTTCAAAAATCGAATTGACTGGTAAAAAATTGACTGATAAAATTTACTACCGTCACACTATGCATCCAGGTGGACTAAAGCAAAGAACTGCTTTAGAAATGCGTACAAACTACGCTGAGAAAATGCTTGAGCTTGCTATCAAAGGCATGCTTCCAAAGAATTCTCTTGGTCGTCAAATGTTCAAAAAATTACATGTATACGCTGGTAGCGAGCATCCGCACCAAGCACAACAACCAGAAGTTTACGAACTTCGCGGATAATTAATAAGGGAGGTAAAAAAAATGGCACAGGTTCAATATATCGGTACTGGTCGTCGTAAAAGTTCCGTTGCACGTGTACGTTTAGTACCAGGCGACGGTCAAATCATCATCAATGGTCGTGAAATTGAAAACTATATTCCATTTGCAGCTTTACGTGAAGTTGTAAAACAACCATTAGTAGCTACTGAAACTACTGGAAGCTACAATATCCTAGTTAACGTTAGCGGTGGAGGATACACTGGTCAAGCTGGAGCTATCCGTCATGGTATCGCTCGTGCTTTACTTCAAGCAGATCCTGAGTACCGTCCAACACTTAAGCGTGCTGGATTGTTAACTCGTGACGCTCGTATGAAAGAACGTAAAAAATACGGTCTTAAAGGCGCTCGTCGTGCACCTCAGTTCTCAAAACGTTAATTTTACGTTTCAAAAGACTCTCAAGCTTATTGCTTGAGAGTCTTTTTTTTCTTTCTATTTTACATGTTAATATAAAGCCCCATATGTCTTACATATGGGGCTTCTAAAACTTACTTATTTCCCTGGGCAAGATTGCTTACTTCTTCGGCTGTAAGTAAACCATCATAAATCCTCAATTCATCCATATAACCCTTAAATGGTGGGTCCCACCAGTTCACCCCAAGACTGAAGCTTGCATTTGCTGTCGTGAATATATTTGGGAAACCTGTGCCTTTATACTTTTCATTTCCGTTAACGTACACGGAAATAGCATCCTTATCTACTGTAAAAGCTAAGTGAGTCCACTCACCAGTTTTTATTTGGCTGCCGACTGAGGCATCATACCAAGTTGAACTGCCAGACCATACTTCTGTACTGCCATTTCCTGTTCCGTATGGAAGGAGACTTATCCAGTTGTTACTATCTCTTGCACCAAAGAAAGTAGTAGTGTATTGTGTCAACTGTTCTGGTTTAATCCAGAGGGAAACACTGTAGATGTCGCTTGATATTAATCCGTTTGGCAAGCGAATGCCTGAAGCTCCATCGAACTTAGCTGCCTTTCCGCCGTTTACTCCATCAGCAAAGGAAATGGACCCACCGGTATTATCAATTTTATTTCCTGTTATTGTGCCGCTGCCAAATTGTGCGTTACTGTCATTTAAATTACCTTCGAATGAATATTTTGCAGCCAAACCATTTTCCTTATATGGCAAAACAGTAATGACAAAGGTTTTAGTTGTTGTGTACTTGCCCTTCGTAATGGTTGCGGTCAATGTAGCATCTTTGCTTGCAGTGCCAGACTCAGGACGTGTTATGTTACCTGTTTCTGAAATGACATTTGAATCAGAGGTTTTCCAAGTGATTGTTGCATGACGGGTCCCCTCAGTCGGTAAGGATATATTAGAAACTACGTTAGCTGTATCGCCAAGGTCTAGGTCAGTTTTAACATCCTGTACGATTTCCTTGTCGGTCTTATCTTCCATTTTGCTGCCCCAGATTGTAACTCCTTCGATTGACATGGCTGTAAATGCCATTACATAGCTTTTGGATACTTCATCCCATTGGCGGACAAACACACCATTGTAGGTATTGCCGTCGATTTTTATTTCCGCTTCATTATGACTTGTCTTTTTCCAAGTACCAGTCATATCTCCTGTTATCTTTCCGTTTTTAGTCAGTTCGATATAAACAGATGCTGTGATATCGCCTGAATATGTTTTGCCATGATTAATGAACTGATACTGGCCAATCAAATCCTGTTTATTTACTTTTTTAAGCTTTTCTCCACTATAACGGTATGGTGCTGCAATTGGCCATCCGTCACTATTCATGAACATCTCATGAACGCGTACTTCATGCATTTCCCCTGTTTCAGGGAAGCGGGAATGGAACACTAAGAAATGCTGACCTGTTTTAGAATCAATGAAAGCAGAGTTATGTCCAGGTGATACGTAGCCGACTCCGATACCAGTGCCAGGATCTCCAATTCTTCGTTCAAACAGGAAATTTCCCATAACCTTATTTCCATAGAGTGAATTGTCTACATTTCCAGGTAGCACCGCAGATTGGCCGCTTGCATCTACATATGGACCATCTGGTGATTTGGAGCGAAACAGCCTCATATTATAACCGCCATCAGCACCTAACCAGCCATATGTCACATATAGATAATAATATTTTGTATTTTTATCATAGACTATATATGGACCCTCTCCAGATTTGTAATAACCGCCGGCAATTTTTGTGCCGAAGTAGCGGTCAATCATTCTGCCATCCTTTGTTTTGCCATCTTTCTCAGGATAGATTGGTTTTCCAGTTTTCTTATCTATCTCCAGCAGGAAGATACCGCCAGACCAAGAGCCATATGTCATCCAAAGTTTGCCGTCAGCAGCTGTGAACACATTAGCATCAATAGCATTAGGATAAAGATTATTGTTGTAGGAGCCGTCAGAATTGAACCAGTTGTCATTTTCGCTTTGCAAGTTTCCAGAATGAATCAAACCTTGAATATTTGTGTTGACCCACTTTTTGTCGACATTGCTATTAGCGTCTTTGGCACTATCTTTCGTAAAACCAGAATAGACAATTGTATCAACATACTCATAAGGACCTTCAATATCTTGAGAAACAGCATAGCCGATTGCGGATCGTATATAAGTAGATGATGCACTATAATAAATCATGTAGGCACCTTTGCTGCCATCCTTATTGACATAGTTTTTATTCCAGAAAACATCAGGAGCCCATACAGCGAAACCGCCCTTGCTGTCCGAATCATTTTCTCCAGCCCATTTAAAGGAACCTGCTAAGTTTTTTGATAAGTCATCATATAACTCGTTATTTGGAGTTGTATAGCCATTTGTAAAGGTCTCCCAGTTAATCAAATCATCTGATTTCGCTGCTTCAATATGTGAGCCGAAAACATAGTAAGTATCACCGTCCTTTACTATGGATGGATCATGAACAGATACGTCTTGATAATCAGGAATTGCATTTGTGCTGGCGAGGTTTGTTTGATTTGTTTTTTCTGCAAATGCAGCGCTTGGAATAGTTAGTACTAAAGCTAAAGTGGCGGACAGCAAAAGCCGCAAATTACTTTTTCTCATTGACATAACTCCTTCTTTTTTAAAATGGAAGCCATTTGCTTAAAATGGAGATGGACAGCTCCAATTCTTAGGGGCGTTGTATTATGTATGGGGAGCGGCTCCAAAGTAAGATTGTACCGGTTCAACCTCCTTTCGCCTTTTATTAAAAACGCTTTCATAATCTATCATACGATAACAATATTAGCGGGAAAGAATCGATTGGCCTATTTTTTTACAGAAAATACATATTTCTAATAAAATTAGGAACTAATCAGTGCATAACACGTATTAACATTATAAGTAGGAGGTGCTAGAGTAATGTACTCTAAAATAGAGGAACCGAAGAAAAGCATATCAGAAAAAGCAATGAAAGTTTGGCGCATATCAGAGACCATCATAAATGTGGGAATACTAATAGTGCTTTGTGTTTTATATTATTTAGATGGTTATTTTGAGTGGAAGTACTGGATTGGCTGGATTATTCTTGGCCTTATAGGTTTAACAGTACTATCAGCAATCTGGGAAATTATTATGGAACCGTCGTTAAAGCAAAAATATTGGCGTTATGATGTGGACGAAGAATTCATCCAGTTGAAATCAGGAATATGGAAAAAAAAGCATCAACTCATCCCGATGACAAAGGTACAGTCGGTTGAACTTGTGCAAGGGCCACTATTAAGAAAATACAAGCTGTATTCTATCTCTGTCGGTACGATGGGAAGCAGTCATCAAATTCCGGCTATCCCAGAAGTAGAAGCACTAGAGCTAAGGAACCAAATAGCTCATTATGCAAAGATTAAGGAAGTGGAATAATGGAAGGAAGAACAGCACGGCTGCATCCGGTAAAAATGCTGCTGGATTTCGTTTCATTAATTAAAACCAATTTCATCATACTTTTCTTTCTTTACGTCATTCATTTTGGTACAGACAGCAAGTTTTGGTTAGCTGGGCAGTATTTATTTGCGGTGTTTATTCTTATGGCAATTGTTTATAACTTCTTCAATTGGTGTTTCTACCGGTATACAGTAAAAGACGAGGCTATTCATATTTCATCTGGTGTCATGAAGAAATCTGAACGGGTAATCTCTTTAAGTAAGATTCAAAATATTCAAAAGCGTACTACTGTTATCCATAAACTATTCAATATTTCTTCCATTACGATGGAGACCGGAGAGTCAGGTGATAATGGGTCAATTGCATTAGCTGCTGTTTCTAAAAAAGAGGCAGATTGGCTGGAGACAATTGCGTCAAGTGTTTATTCTGAGGGAATTCCAGAAGCGTTCGAGGAGGAAAGGGATTCTGAATATATAGTGGAAACACAGAATGAAAGAGAGATTCATTTTATCGCATCTAAAAAAGATGTATTGAAGGCATCCTTCACATCTTTAAGCTTTTTTGCACTTATCCCTGTTATATTTACGATATATTCCAATATTGAAGACCTGTTGCCAGTCACAAGCATTATGGGGGATTGGCTTAAAGCCATCATGAGATACTGGTGGATGATTGCTATTGCGCTGGTTATTTTTACATTCATTGCAATTGCATTTGGTGTAATTACTACTTATTGGAGGTATGGTAAGTACCAGATTTTATCTGACAGCAAAAGGATTTATATTAGAAAGGGATTAGTGGACGAGGTTGCATTTTCAATCTTAAAAGAGAAGGTTCAGGCTATCGAGGTAATCCAATCACCACTGAAAAGAATTCTACGGCTTGCTGAGGTAAAACTGGTCAGTGCAGGTGAAACAGGAGAAGAGGATTTGAAAACAAATTCTTTATATCCATTTCTACCGGTAGATAGGGCATATGAAATTGTTCATGAGCTGTTACCAGAATATAAAATCCTTCCTAACATGACAAGCTTACCGAAAACTGCGCTTGTGGCAAAAATGTTAAGACCAAGTATTTTATGGCTTGCAGCATTGGTTGGACTTCTTATCTTTAAGCCGAATTTATGGTATGCCTCTTTTGCAGTTTTGCTGATTGTTTATATTTTGCGTTTACTGGATTTTGTAAACAGCCGCTATATTGTCAAAGATGAATATATTCAGATGAAAACAGGCAGCCTTCAAACTTCGCTATTCCTTACAAGGAGAAGCAAAGTAATCGAGGTTGAAGTGGCACAGTCCAGATGGCAAAGCCGGTTTGGTTTAGCGGAAATGGGAATTGTTAACCGCTCTAAGCCAATCGTTCATACTGCCATAAAGGATATTCCTTACGAAGCTGCTATTGACTTTTATTATTGGTATAAGATGAGAGGAAAAGACATTCGTATTGATAAACGATAGATATCTTTTCATATCGTTCCCCATTAAATAAAGTGTATACAAGTACATATTTCCTTCAATGTTCTTGGTTTTTTCGTTCATACTAATAAGGCAAAAGATTTAATGAAAGGACAAATCTCATGCTGACAAAACAACAACTTAATGATTTTCAATCACTGTTAGAAGAGCATAAGCAAGACATAGAAGAGAGATATGACATAAATGATCACCTGAATTTAATAAGAAGCCACGCGCATGATTCTGTTGGTGAGCTTTCGAGCTATGATAATCATCCAGGTGATGAAGGAACGGAATTATATGAAAGAGAAAAAGATATTGCACTAAATGAACATTATAGATTCGAGTATGAAGGTGTGGT
This sequence comes from Niallia circulans, assembly GCF_007273535.1. NCBI lineage: Bacteria > Bacillati > Bacillota > Bacilli > Caryophanales > Bacillaceae > Niallia > Niallia circulans. The sequence goes on along the minus strand of NZ_RIBP01000004.1, from coordinate 879,490 downwards.
TCATGCATTAAAGGCCATCCAGAATGGGACATACGGAAAATGCGTGGAATGCGGCAAGGACATTCCTCTTGAACGTCTGGAGGCTCTCCCTACGGCTTTATACTGTATAGAACATACTCCAGATAAAGTTGTCTCACATGAGCGCCCAGTAGAAGAGGGTGTGCTCATGCCGCCATTTGGAAAGTTTGATATGGATGAACAAGATGAAAATGTAGCTTATGATGCGGAGGATTCCTGGCAGGATGTGGAGAGCTTTGGGACCTCAGAAACACCATCTGATTTTGTCGAGCCTGTTGATCACTATAATGACCTTTCCATTGATTCTTACGAAAATGTTGGGTATGTCGAGGAGTATGAGAACTTTGTTGGGGTCGATATAGAGGGGAAAAACATCACTGTTTATCCGAATCCACAGCATAAAAGATATGAGCACAGTTTAGATGAAGAAGGCATTATGACGAGCTTTGGGGATCTACCTGCATATGAGCATGAACCTTATGTGGAAGATGCAGATGATAAAGAACGGTTTTAAAGGAAGGTCAGGCTGCATAACTAGACTTCAGATCTAGTGCGCTGCCTGACCTTTTTTTGTTTTAAAATAATAATTCGTAAACGTCGTTTAAATGGTGCACTCTTTCGGAATCTTGTTCATTTTCTGCGTGCTGTATTTCTTCTGCCAGCACTTGATTTAGGAAGTTAATCTCTTCCTCTGTTAAATCACGAACAAAAGCTTCTTCTGATTTATAATGGCCCTTGTTCATTTTCCCATAAATGCTTTTTCCTGTATTTGAACGGTCTGTGTATAGTGATAGAACTTCTCTTACATATGCTATAGATTGAATCATGCTGCACCTCTTACTTTGGATTTTTTTCAGTTTTATTATGGTTTGTTTTTATTAGTTTTATTAATAGCAACATACATTTTCCATTTATAGAAACATCCATATTAATTGGATATGGAAATCACATCTCTCTTTGAATTTCCCTTTGGATTTAGTTGAAACTATTTTTAAGAGGTGAAAGCAGTGACAGTTATTATGGACTTCGATTTGAAAAAAAGAGAAAAACAAATTAAATACGAAAGGTCTGTTCTTAAGGAGCTTTCTATAAAAGATTTAAAGGCGAAGGTGGCGCATTACTTTGGATCTTCTCAGTTGACGAAAAGTGTCATCATTAACGAAGGTATGGAGGAAGCGTGCTTTGATGTGGCAATAGAAGCCTTTTTATTAGGTGCGAACTTTAGTAAATTCAATGAATGGGGAGAGGATATCCCCACGATTAAAAATAGATGTTTCGAAGAAGATAAACATTTAAAGGATACTCTATTTCATTTTCTTTTGTACTGGGGCAGTGAAGAAAGCAGTAAAAATGAATCTTTGTACTATCTATGTGAACAATTCGTTAATGCATGGTGGTTAGAAGGATTTCAAAAAGCGAATAAAAGAAGAAAGCTCAGGCTTCATTGAAATCAGGCGGTCGTGCACCGCTTGATTTTTTTTTCGGGCTTGTTCTAAACCTTCTTCTTGTCCCATACATTTAGGATAAGGACAGGCAGGAGGGATTGACTAGGACAGTGAATAAGAAATTAAAAATAAGTATATTTACAGCGGGGCTTATCCTTCTATTTTTCATTTTGCAATTTGATTTCTCGGATGATGATTCATGGGACGCTTGGAATCTTCCTTTAACTGGGAAAATAATTATCATTGATCCTGGTCATGGGGGGCCAGATGGCGGAGCGGGTGATGAGGAAGTGTTAGAGAAAGATATAGCTCTGAATGTATCCCTTAAGATTCGGGATTATCTTCAAGAACAAGGTGCATTGGTCATCATGACAAGAGAAGAAGATAAGGATTTAGCAGGAGAGGATGTAAAGGGATATCGTAACCGAAAGGTAGCTGACCTTAAGGAAAGATTAAATATTATTAACTCATCTGATGCTGATTTATTTTTAAGCATTCATTTGAATGCGATTCCTTCCTCTAAGTGGAGCGGTGCACAAACATTCTTTTCTCCACAGCTAGAGGATAACGAGGTTGCGGCAAAATTTATTCAAGCTGAACTAACAGACAACTTGGAAAACACAACAAGAAAAGCAAAGCCGCTAAGCAGTGTCTATATTTTGAAGTATGCAGAGAAACCGGGCGCACTTGTTGAGATAGGTTTTCTTTCTAATCCTGCAGAAAAGCAGAATTTAATGAATGTAGATTATCAAAATAAAATAGCTGCATCTGTTTATAAAGGTGTCAATCGATACTTTTCAAATGAGGATGCAATTAAAGGGGAATAGCATAGGCTAATTCTCCTTGTTCTTTTTTAGGTGAATATCTTATATTCCCGGGAAATATATACCTGGATTTTAAAAATGCAAAGGTTATCATTCTCTATGTTATACTAATATTAAAGGGGAGGGGATTGTCATTTTAAACGCAGAAGCTATTGAACGCATGATAGAACAGATAACAGATCCTTTTTTACATAAGTCGTTATTAGAACTAAATTCAATTAAAGATTTAAGGTGGGACGAAGAAAAATCTCATGTCAGCATTAAGCTGGCAGTTGCAGAGATTGGGTCTCCCGCACAAATGGAATTGCAGCAGCAGATAGTCGGTATGTTGAAGCAAAATGGAGTGCAAAGTGTTGGTATGCGGTTTGCGCAGCTTCCAAGTCAGCTTGTTCAAGAAATACAAGCGGAACAGACTGATATCAATAGCCAGAATCTTCCCACATATATAGCTGTAGCTAGTGGTAAAGGCGGGGTCGGCAAATCGACTGTTTCTGTTAATTTGGCAGTTTCCATGGCGAGACTTGGCAAAAAGGTAGGTCTTCTTGATGCTGATATATACGGTTTTAGTGTACCTGATATGATGGGAATAACAAAAAGACCTGAAGTGGTAAATGACAGAATTATTCCTGTAGAACGATTTGGCGTTCAAGTAATTTCTATGGGGTTCTTTGTTGAGGATAATGCTCCTATTATCTGGAGAGGCCCGATGCTTGGGAAAATGCTGACAAGCTTCCTGCAGGAAGTAGAGTGGGGAGAATTAGATTACCTCATTTTAGATTTGCCTCCTGGAACTGGTGATATAGCTTTAGATGTACATACTATGCTCCCTTCCAGTAAAGAAGTTATCGTTACTACTCCGCATCCGACAGCCGCATTTGTAGCTGCCAGAGCTGGGGCAATGGCAATAAAAACGGAACATGAAATCCTTGGAGTCATTGAAAATATGTCTTATTTTGAGAGTAAGTTGACTGGTGAAAAGGAATATGTTTTTGGTAAAGGCGGAGGGAAGAAGTTGGCAGAGGATCTCCAAACCTCTGTTTTAGGTCAGCTGCCGCTTGGCCAGCCTGATTGGGATCAGGATGATTTTGCTCCTTCAGTTTACTCACAGCAAGATAGAATTGGCAGTATTTATATGGATATAGCGAAAAAAGTTATTGAAAAAGCAGAAAATGTATAAAAAAAAGCAGGGGGGTTCCCCTGCTTTTACATTTGGACTAGAGTTGAATTGTCTGTACTCCCACTCCAGAAGCTGCCTCTTTAGCGGCTTTATCAAGCATATCTTGAAATTTCTTCTTGAATTCTGGTGTATCCATTGATTCCTGCATGACCTCAAGTAAATGTTCCCGGTATTCTGTGCTTTTCAACACATTTTTCAAGTCGGATTCTATGGCAGGATCTTGCAATAATTCCACCATCATTTTTCGGTAATCCGGGTCCTTCATCAAGTCTTTAAGTAGCTTTTGGTTCTCTGTTTTCATGCTTTTTGCCATTGTTTCTGCAAAATCTGGATCTTTAAATTTCTCTGTCCAAAATTTTGATGCCTTATCAGAAACCAAAGTCTTTTCAATGGTTTTTGTAACCGCATCTTCATTCATTACGAGATTTTCCTTAATTTCTTCATCCCCAATAACATCACGAATCGCTTTTTTTCCGTCATCAGTTTTTAAAATATCGACTACCATTTTTTTGGTCTGATCATAATCCATCTGTTGTGCAGTTTCTCCAGCTGAACAGCCGCTCAAAATGGAAAGCGATAAAAGCAGAACGATGCTGTATTTTTTGAACATTGCAGCTGCTCCTTTCAAAAGGAAATATCCCTGTTCATTAGCATGCTTTTATTTTTAAAAAATATTCCTCGAAATTGTTTGAAGCGTTAGTTTTGAAGTAAAAAGACGGGGGTAGAAGAAAAAAGACCCTTATTCTTAAAGAAAGGGCCTTTACTGTAAAGGGATTAATTTATTTCTTTGGAGCTCGAGTCAGCATTTGACAGCATTTCTGTAACGGTGACAAACTTAAGGTTTTTTCCTTTCAGATTGTCAATTACTTCAGGCAATGCGTTAGCTGTTTGTTTTGCAGAATCGGACGCATGGAGTAATACAATATCTCCCTTTTTGGCGGGTGAGACATTTTTAATAATTTGGTCTGTTCCCGGATTTGTCCAATCTTTAGAATCAATACTCCAATGTACAAGTGTATATTTGTACCGGTTTGTAATAGTTAGCGCATTTTGATCAAAATGTCCTGTCGGGGCTCTGAATAACGAAATATTGTCGACCTTCAGTTTTTCGAAAGCTATTTTTGCCTTGGAAACATCTTGGTTTATCTTTTCTTCCTTTACTTCTGAATAATCCACATAATCATAGCCAAGTATACCGATTTCATGGCCTTCCTTCGAAATCCTTGTAATTAAATCAGGATGTCGCTCTGCCCAAGATCCTGCTAAGAAAAAGGTTGCAGTCACCTTCTCTTTTTTTAATATATCCAATATTGGTTCAGCCTTTTCATCACCCCACCCGATGTTGAATGTTAATGCAATTCCTTTTTCTCCTTTGTAAACTGCTTTGGGTCCATCCTTGGTTGAAAACACTGGTACTTGTACTATATTTTCCATATACAAAAACCAAGCGGTAAAAAAAGAAACAACAAGAATTAATGTCAGTTGCTTTAATCTTTTTCCATTGAGTACATAAAAACTGTTCATACTAATCTCACCTCGTCCAATTTACTGCTTGGTTCATCCTATGCAGAGATAGAAATGAAAATAACAAAAAAGTTTATTCATAAAAAAATATAAGATGGCAATAATACTGAGACAAAGTGACGTCTTAAGTAGAGTTCCTGAATAATTTTGGATAGGAGGTTTACAAAATGCGGGCATTTTTATATTTGTACATCAAGGAGGAGACATATGGTAGGACTATTATTGAGCCAAAGAGAAGTTAAAGAAATAGAATATATGATCAAAAGAGAGTTAGAAGAAATATTAATGGATTTAGGGGATGAGAGAATAGATATACTTGTCAAAAAAACAATGGTGGAAAGATATAAAGAACTGTTCTCCTTATTTAAAAGAATTGCTTCTCCTAAAGAATGCTTGAACTATATTCTCAAGGACGATAAATACTTGGATGAAAAAATTTAAAAAATAGTAAAAATGTTATTGACGAAGATGGGATAACTTGCTATATTAATAAACGTCACTTCGACATAAACATCAAAAATAAAAAGTTAAAAAAACATTTGACATTAAATTTTGATTATGTTAAATTGATAAAGTCGCTTGAGAGAGTGACATTAATTGCTCTTTGAAAACTGAACAAACAAACGTCAACAATAATCGTTTTTATAACTTTGTTATAGAAACAAAAACAAGTAACAAATAGCTAGAGTTTAGCATTTGAGCTAATCTTACTCTTTATCGGAGAGTTTGATCCTGGCTCAGGACGAACGCTGGCGGCGTGCCTAATACATGCAAGTCGAGCGGACTTAAAAAGCTTGCTTTTTAAGTTAGCGGCGGACGGGTGAGTAACACGTGGGCAACCTGCCTGTAAGACTGGGATAACTTCGGGAAACCGGAGCTAATACCGGATAATCCTTTTCTACTCATGTAGGAAAGCTGAAAGACGGTTTACGCTGTCACTTACAGATGGGCCCGCGGCGCATTAGCTAGTTGGTGAGGTAACGGCTCACCAAGGCGACGATGCGTAGCCGACCTGAGAGGGTGATCGGCCACACTGGGACTGAGACACGGCCCAGACTCCTACGGGAGGCAGCAGTAGGGAATCTTCCGCAATGGACGAAAGTCTGACGGAGCAACGCCGCGTGAGTGATGAAGGTTTTCGGATCGTAAAACTCTGTTGTTAGGGAAGAACAAGTACGAGAGTAACTGCTCGTACCTTGACGGTACCTAACCAGAAAGCCACGGCTAACTACGTGCCAGCAGCCGCGGTAATACGTAGGTGGCAAGCGTTGTCCGGAATTATTGGGCGTAAAGCGCGCGCAGGCGGTCCTTTAAGTCTGATGTGAAAGCCCACGGCTCAACCGTGGAGGGTCATTGGAAACTGGGGGACTTGAGTGCAGAAGAGAAGAGTGGAATTCCACGTGTAGCGGTGAAATGCGTAGAGATGTGGAGGAACACCAGTGGCGAAGGCGACTCTTTGGTCTGTAACTGACGCTGAGGCGCGAAAGCGTGGGGAGCAAACAGGATTAGATACCCTGGTAGTCCACGCCGTAAACGATGAGTGCTAAGTGTTAGAGGGTTTCCGCCCTTTAGTGCTGCAGCAAACGCATTAAGCACTCCGCCTGGGGAGTACGGCCGCAAGGCTGAAACTCAAAGGAATTGACGGGGGCCCGCACAAGCGGTGGAGCATGTGGTTTAATTCGAAGCAACGCGAAGAACCTTACCAGGTCTTGACATCTCCTGACAATCCTAGAGATAGGACGTTCCCCTTCGGGGGACAGGATGACAGGTGGTGCATGGTTGTCGTCAGCTCGTGTCGTGAGATGTTGGGTTAAGTCCCGCAACGAGCGCAACCCTTGATCTTAGTTGCCAGCATTCAGTTGGGCACTCTAAGGTGACTGCCGGTGACAAACCGGAGGAAGGTGGGGATGACGTCAAATCATCATGCCCCTTATGACCTGGGCTACACACGTGCTACAATGGATGGTACAAAGGGCAGCAAAACCGCGAGGTCGAGCCAATCCCATAAAACCATTCTCAGTTCGGATTGTAGGCTGCAACTCGCCTACATGAAGCTGGAATCGCTAGTAATCGCGGATCAGCATGCCGCGGTGAATACGTTCCCGGGCCTTGTACACACCGCCCGTCACACCACGAGAGTTTGTAACACCCGAAGTCGGTGGGGTAACCCTTTTGGGAGCCAGCCGCCTAAGGTGGGATAGATGATTGGGGTGAAGTCGTAACAAGGTAGCCGTATCGGAAGGTGCGGCTGGATCACCTCCTTTCTAAGGAAAATGGATTTATTCCATTCATAGATTGTTGACAGTTTGTTGTTCAGTTTTGAGGGAGCAATTCCTCAAAACATGAGGGTATTGATAAGTAAATTAATCAATAGCCGATTTGTTCCTTGAAAACTAGATTATGTATAGTAAGAACCAAGAAAAAAACCGAGTAATCGCCATCTTAGATTCTCTATGTAAATAGAAGAATTAGGGTAAAGAGTAACATCTTTAGCCGAAACAAGTTAAGTTAGAAAGGGCGCACGGTGGATGCCTTGGCACTAGGAGCCGATGAAGGACGGGACTAACACCGATATGCTTCGGGGAGCTGTAAGTAAGCTTTGATCCGGAGATTTCCGAATGGGGAAACCCGCTATCCGTAATGGGATAGCATCGTTACTTGAATACATAGAGTAACAGAAGGCAGACCCGGGGAACTGAAACATCTAAGTACCCGGAGGAAGAGAAAGCAAACGCGATTCCCTTAGTAGCGGCGAGCGAAACGGGATTAGCCCAAACCAAGAGGCTTGCCTCTTGGGGTTGTAGGACACTCTACATGGAGTTACAAAGGAACGGGGTAGATGAATAGGTCTGGAAAGGCCAGTCATAGAAGGTAAAAACCCTGTAGTCGAAACTTCGTTCCCTCCTGAGTGGATCCTGAGTACGGCGGGACACGAGAAATCCCGTCGGAAGCAGGGAGGACCATCTCCCAAGGCTAAATACTCCCTAGTGACCGATAGTGAACCAGTACCGTGAGGGAAAGGTGAAAAGCACCCCGGAAGGGGAGTGAAATAGATCCTGAAACCGTGTGCCTACAAGTAGTTAGAGCCCATTAATGGGTGATAGCGTGCCTTTTGTAGAATGAACCGGCGAGTTACGATTACATGCAAGGTTAAGTTGAAGAGACGGAGCCGCAGCGAAAGCGAGTCTGAATAGGGCGATAGAGTATGTGGTCGTAGACCCGAAACCAGGTGATCTACCCATGTCCAGGGTGAAGTCCAGGTAACACTGGATGGAGGCCCGAACCCACGCACGTTGAAAAGTGCGGGGATGAGGTGTGGGTAGCGGAGAAATTCCAATCGAACTTGGAGATAGCTGGTTCTCTCCGAAATAGCTTTAGGGCTAGCCTCAAGGTAAGAGTATTGGAGGTAGAGCACTGTTTGGACTAGGGGCCCCCATCGGGTTACCGAATTCAGACAAACTCCGAATGCCAAATACTTATCCTTGGGAGTCAGACTGCGAGTGATAAGATCCGTAGTCAAGAGGGAAACAGCCCAGACCACCAGCTAAGGTCCCAAAGTATACGTTAAGTGGAAAAGGATGTGGAGTTGCTTAGACAACCAGGATGTTGGCTTAGAAGCAGCCACCATTTAAAGAGTGCGTAATAGCTCACTGGTCGAGTGACTCTGCGCCGAAAATGTACCGGGGCTAAACGTATCACCGAAGCTGTGGATTGACATCTATGATGTCAGTGGTAGGAGAGCGTTCTAAGGGCGTTGAAGCTAGACCGTAAGGACTGGTGGAGCGCTTAGAAGTGAGAATGCCGGTATGAGTAGCGAAAGATGAGTGAGAATCTCATCCACCGAATGCCTAAGGTTTCCTGAGGAAGGCTCGTCCACTCAGGGTTAGTCGGGACCTAAGCCGAGGCTGAAGAGCGTAGGCGATGGACAACAGGTTGATATTCCTGTACCACCTTATGAATCGTTTGAGCGATGGGGGGACGCAGGAGGATAGGGTAAGCGTGCTGTTGGATTAGCACGTCCAAGCAGTTAGGCTGGTAATGAGGCAAATCCCATTACCGTGAAGGCGGAGCTGTGACGGCGAGGGAAATATAGTACCGAAGTTCCTGATTCCACACTGCCAAGAAAAGCCTCTAGCGAGATTCAAGGTGCCCGTACCGCAAACCGACACAGGTAGGCGAGGAGAGAATCCTAAGGTGAGCGAGAGAACTCTCGTTAAGGAACTCGGCAAAATGACCCCGTAACTTCGGGAGAAGGGGTGCTCTTTTGGGTGCAAGCCCGAGAGAGCCGCAGTGAATAGGCCCAGGCGACTGTTTAGCAAAAACACAGGTCTCTGCGAAGCCGTAAGGCGAAGTATAGGGGCTGACACCTGCCCGGTGCTGGAAGGTTAAGAGGAGGGGTTAGCGTTCGCGCGAAGCTCTGAATTGAAGCCCCAGTAAACGGCGGCCGTAACTATAACGGTCCTAAGGTAGCGAAATTCCTTGTCGGGTAAGTTCCGACCCGCACGAAAGGTGTAACGATCTGGGCACTGTCTCAACGAGAGACTCGGTGAAATTATAGTACCTGTGAAGATGCAGGTTACCCGCGACAGGACGGAAAGACCCCGTGGAGCTTTACTGTAGCCTGATATTGAATTTTGGTACAGCTTGTACAGGATAGGTAGGAGCCTTGGAAGCCGGAGCGCCAGCTTCGGTGGAGGCATTGGTGGGATACTACCCTGGCTGTATTGACATTCTAACCCGCACCCCTTATCGGGGTGGGAGACAGTGTCAGGTGGGCAGTTTGACTGGGGCGGTCGCCTCCTAAAAAGTAACGGAGGCGCCCAAAGGTTCCCTCAGAATGGTTGGAAATCATTCGTAGAGTGTAAAGGCACAAGGGAGCTTGACTGCGAGACCTACAAGTCGAGCAGGGACGAAAGTCGGGCTTAGTGATCCGGTGGTTCCGCATGGAAGGGCCATCGCTCAACGGATAAAAGCTACCCCGGGGATAACAGGCTTATCTCCCCCAAGAGTCCACATCGACGGGGAGGTTTGGCACCTCGATGTCGGCTCATCGCATCCTGGGGCTGTAGTCGGTCCCAAGGGTTGGGCTGTTCGCCCATTAAAGCGGTACGCGAGCTGGGTTCAGAACGTCGTGAGACAGTTCGGTCCCTATCCGTCGTGGGCGTAGGAAATTTGAGAGGAGCTGTCCTTAGTACGAGAGGACCGGGATGGACGCACCGCTGGTGTACCAGTTGTCTTGCCAAAGGCATAGCTGGGTAGCTATGTGCGGAAGGGATAAGTGCTGAAAGCATCTAAGCATGAAGCCCCCCTCGAGATGAGATTTCCCATAGCGTAAGCTAGTAAGATCCCTGAAAGATGATCAGGTTGATAGGTTTGAGGTGGAAGCATGGTGACATGTGGAGCTGACAAATACTAATAGATCGAGGACTTAACTAAAATGAAAAGCAGAAAAAGCCCTATGGCTTTGGAAGCTGAAAAAAGATTACTCACTTTTTCTTCTTACAACATAATCTAGTTTTCAGGGAATAAAACCTTGACAAAATAATTAAGAATATGATATTATATAATCTGTTCTTAAAAAAGTCTGGTGGCGATAGCGAGAAGGTCACACCCGTTCCCATACCGAACACGGAAGTTAAGCTTCTCAGCGCCGATGGTAGTTGGAGGTTCTCCTCCTGTGAGAGTAGGACGTCGCCAGGCATACCATTATTCCGCAGTAGCTCAGTGGTAGAGCACTCGGCTGTTAACCGAGCGGTCGTAGGTTCGAATCCTACCTGCGGAGCCATAAAAACTTTGAGTAATATGTTAGCAGCTTGCTTCCATAGCTCAGCAGGTAGAGCACTTCCATGGTAAGGAAGAGGTCACCGGTTCGAGCCCGGTTGGAAGCTTAAAACAAAACAATAAAGGCCCATTGGTCAAGCGGTTAAGACACCGCCCTTTCACGGCGGTAACACGGGTTCGAATCCCGTATGGGTCACCAATATAAATGGAGGATTAGCTCAGCTGGGAGAGCATCTGCCTTACAAGCAGAGGGTCGGCGGTTCGATCCCGTCATCCTCCACCATTTTACTATAATTAAAGACTTTAGATATACGCCGATGTAGCTCAATTGGTAGAGCAACTGACTTGTAATCAGTAGGTTGGGGGTTCAAGTCCTCTCGTCGGCACCATTTATGGAATAAGAATTAATGTAATCCAATATTCGGAGGGGTAGCGAAGTGGCTAAACGCGGCGGACTGTAAATCCGCTCCTTCGGGTTCGGCGGTTCGAATCCGTCCCCCTCCACCATTACTTACAAATCGGACAGAGAATGTCCTTTTATTTTTGGGCTATAGCCAAGCGGTAAGGCAACGGACTTTGACTCCGTCACTCGTTGGTTCGAATCCAGCTAGCCCAGCCAAGAGCCATTAGCTCAGTTGGTAGAGCATCTGACTTTTAATCAGAGGGTCGCAGGTTCGAATCCTGCATGGCTCATACTTATATCGAAAACCAAGCAAATATTGCTTGGTTTTTTATTATGTATTTATGATACATTATAATGCGAGACATTAATTCCAATTTACTGTAATAGTATATAGGAGGCATATTTCGCAGTTAATAAATTTTATCAGTTTGCTTTAATAAAACTGTCATACTTATTCAGCAATTCGTCTAATTTTGCGCTTATATCAATCACTTTTGGGTGCGAAAAAGAAGTGAGATTTGCTAAATAGATCATCTTTTCTCGATGCTCCTCAATATCTTTTAACAACTTTTGCTCACACATTGGCTTCACCCTCATCCATTAGTTAATTTTCAATTTCATTTTATTTTAAAAAAAATTATATTGTCATGATTTTAACATATTATTCCCTTTTTTTATAACCATTCTGAAAAAAATTAAACCATATGTTGTCATAATTTGTTAAAATAGTAGTAAAGTCATTCAAAAGTAGTAAATATACATATTGAAAAAATGTTGAAAGTTACTTGCTTCCTTCAATATTTTAGAGGGAAGATGGATATATCAGATTTTACAAAAAAACATTATTCTTTACTTTGGTTTCTTTTGGAAGGGTAGACATCCAATTGAATAATTTTTGTTAACTCTTTTTTTTTGTTCAGAGCATGATAATTAAATTTATTAAGCTAATATAGAAAAAAATTTATAAAAAGTGAAACCTTATTCGCTATCGATACGTATAAATCGATTAGCCGCATTTAGAGCGGGGGTAAATAGATGGAAGCATTAGTAAAAAAGAGAATTAAGCAAGTGATAAAAGGGGATCAAAATGCCTTCGGTGATATTATTGACATCTATAAGGACAAAGTGTTCCAAATTTGTTACCGGATGCTAGGGAATAGACATGAAGCGGAGGATATTTCACAAGAAGCCTTTCTTCGAGCATATGTTAATATAAATCGTTTTAACATGGACTTGAAGTTTTCTACATGGCTTTATCGAATTGCGACGAATTTATGTATCGACAGGATTAGAAAGAAAAAGCCAGACTATTATTTGGATGCTGAAGTACCTGGTACTGATGGTCTTAATATGTACTCTCAAATCTCCTCAGATACAAGGCTGCCTGAAGAAGATGTGGAAAGCTTGGAACTGCAAGCGTTGATACAGCGTGAAATATCAAAGCTACCAGAGAAATATCGATCTGTGATTGTACTTAAATATATTGAAGAGCTGTCTCTAAACGAGATTAGTGAAATTCTTGAGCTGCCTCTTGGCACAGTGAAAACACGCATTCACAGGGGAAGAGAAGCTTTAAGAAAGCAATTACGGCATGTCTAATAAGAAGGTGAAAGAATATGACTTGTTCATCAGAAGTTATAGAGTATATGCATCAATATCTTGATGAAGAAATCTTAGAACAAGATAAATTAAAGTTAAAAAAACATTTGGATGAGTGTGAGGACTGTGCTATTCATTTTCATGAATTGAAAAAGACGATTGCATTAGTTCAAAGTACCTCCCATATACAGGCACCAGTAAATTTTACGGAGAATGTGCTTGGACTTTTACCAAAGGAAAAGAAACAGGCCGTTTTCAAAAGATGGGTGCGTAACCATCCAATTTTTGCAGCAGCATCTTTATTCATTGTGCTGATGGTTTCAAGTCTCCTTTCGGCATGGAACGAAAATCATGAATTTTCGGTGTCGAAGCAACCTAATCTTGTAGTTGAAAATGATACGGTTATTGTTCCTAAGGGGGAAGTTGTTGAAGGGGACATTGTAGTAAGAAACGGTAATATAAAAATAGAAGGACAAGTAAACGGAAATGTCACCGTTATAAATGGACAGAAATATATGGCCTCGTCCAATCAGGTCACAGGTGAAATAGATGAAGTAAATGAGGTCTTTGATTGGCTTTGGTACTACATGAAGAGTACTTTTGAAGATATAACTAATGTATTTAGAAGTGAAGAAGGAAGTAGCGGAAGTCTCCCTGCATATTGATTGCAGGGTTTTTTCTATTATAGGTGGGTTAAAAATAATCGATGATTCATATAATAAAATCAAGATTTTTCCTTTCTGTATGCACATATACCTAATTCATTCTTCTGTTTTTTAAATTTAGTTTGTCCAGATTGGTATTAAACGCAAATGTGATATAATATGATAATTGTAGGTAAACAAAAACAAGCAGCGATTGCTTATGAAATATATATGCTTTGGAGGAAGGAAAATGTCGTTAGCAGATTTCCCTTTTTTAAAATATTTAGCGAATACAGTGGACATTCTCCTTGTGTGGTATGTCATCTATAAAATCCTTATGATAGTAAAGGGCACAAAAGCAGTCCAGTTATTAAAAGGTATCTTTGTGATTCTGATTGTAAAGCTGCTAAGTGATTATTTTAACTTGCAGACAATGGGCACGATGATGGAGCAAGTGATTCAGTGGGGTGCTCTTGGGCTAATCATCATTTTCCAGGGGGAACTTAGAAGGGCGCTTGAACAGCTCGGCAGAGGAAAGTTCTTTTCACGAAGCGGAATACCAGAAGACCAGGCACAACAGCATGTGGTTGATTCCATTGTAAAAGCAGTTGATTATATGGCAAAAAGAAGGATTGGTGCGCTTATCTCCATTGAAAGGGAGACGGGCATGAATGATTATATTGAAACCGGAATATCCTTAGACTCAAAAATATCTTCTGAATTACTAATAAATATCTTTATTCCAAATACTCCTTTGCATGATGGTGCCGTTATATTGCAGAAAAACAATATTGCTGCAGCTGCCTGTTATCTTCCATTATCAGAAAGTCCGTTTATATCAAAGGAACTGGGAACAAGGCACAGAGCAGCCTTAGGCATCAGTGAGGTAACAGATAGCATAACGATTGTTGTTTCTGAAGAAACAGGGTCCATATCTATTACTAAAAATGGTGATCTCCATCGGGAGCTTAAATTGGAAGCATTTAAAGAACTACTGTCCAGTGCATTAATTGCACCTTCTGCCAGGCATGCTTCTTCTGTTAAGTGGGGCTGGAAGGGGAAGAATAAATGAATAAGTTATTTGACAGAATCGGAGAAAGTAATTGGTTTATGAAGGTAATTGCCTTTGCCTTGGCGTTGTTGCTGTTTTTGTATGTATATGACGGCAGTGACAAATCTAATGATGTGAATGTTCCTAGTTCAGAAGACTCTGGACTGGTAGAGGATATGCCTGTAAAAGTGTATTACGATACAGATAACCTTATTGTTTCTGGAGTTCCGGAAACAGTGGATGTGAAACTTACAGGTCCGACTGTCCATGTTCAATCAGCAAGACTCCAAAAGAATTTTGAAGTGTATGTTGATTTGACTGATGCGGAAATTGGCACGAAAGAAGTTGCTCTTCAAGTCAAGGATTTGTCTGATAAACTGGAAGCAGTCATTGATCCGGCCACTATCGAGGTTACATTGAAAGAAAAAGTGTCAAAAGAAGTGAGTGTGGAAGCTGAGTATAATAGCAGCTTAATTGCAAAAGGTTATTCGACTGGAACGGCAACAATCAGTCCTTCCACTGTTACAGTGACAGGTGCAAAAGATGAAATAGACAAAATAGCTTATGTGAAAGCAAACGTTGAGCTTGAAGAAGGGACTAGCAAGGATATAAGCAAAAGGGCTAAAATATCTGCGCTAGACAGCAGTTTAAATAAATTAGATGTAGAAGTGGAACCAGAAACGGTGGAAGTGAATATCCCTGTAACAAGAACAAGTAAAACAGTTCCAATTAATATTGTGGAAAAGGGCGATCCGCCAGCTAATGTTACAATTGATTCTATAACATTGAACAAAACAGAAGCGACAATTTCAGGTCCAGAAGATATACTAAAAGAAGTGGACAGTACAAGAGTTGAAGTTGACCTGAGTGATATAGACAAAGATCAAAATATAGAGCTTCCTGTAATCATCTCAAACGGAGTAACAGCTGTAGAACCAGAGTTGGTAACTGCTACTGTTAAGGTGACGGTAGGGAAGGAAGATACAAGTTCAAATGAATCTGCAAGTGAGGAAGAGGATTCAGATGAGACAGCATCTATAGAAAAAACGAGCACGAGAACAATAAGTGGAATACCAATAAGTATACAAGGTTTGGGAAATGAGTTTGAGGCTGAGATAACAGACCCGGTTGATAAAAGCGCAAGCCTTGATGTAACAGGAGCAAACGACATTGTAAAAGGCTTAGCTGCATCAGATTTTTCTCTGTTTCTAGATCTGACAGGAATGTCTGCTGGGGAGCATGAGGTCCAGATTATGGTCGAAGGTCCAGATGATATTAGCTGGGAACTGGCAAAAGAGACAGCAAGTGTTTCGATAACGGAAAAAGATGCTTAAAAATTGATAAAGATTCATATTAGTTAGAAGGAGCGATTTAGGAATGGGTAAATATTTCGGTACGGATGGAGTACGAGGAGTAGCAAATAGCGAACTGACACCTGAAATAGCATTTAAGCTTGGAAGGTTCGGTGGCTTCGTCCTAACAAAAGATCAAGATCGACCTAAAGTGTTAATTGGACGTGACACTCGTATTTCAGGCCATATGCTGGAGGGAGCCCTCGTAGCAGGATTGCTTTCCATTGGTGCAGAGGTAATGCGTTTAGGTGTCATATCTACACCAGGTGTATCCTATTTAACAAAAGTTTTGGGAGCACAGGCTGGAGTAATGATTTCTGCATCCCATAACCCTGTTGCCGATAATGGCATTAAGTTCTTCGGTCCAGATGGCTTTAAGCTTTCAGATGAACAGGAATTAGAAATTGAAGCATTAATTGATCAGGATGTTGACTCACTGCCAAGACCAACTGGAGCTGACCTTGGACAAGTTAATGATTATTTCGAAGGTGGTCAGAAGTATCTTCAGTTCTTAAAGCAGACTGTGGATGAAGAGTTTGAAGGAATTCATGTGGCGCTTGACTGTGCACATGGTGCAACATCCGCTCTTGCCATGCACTTATTTGCGGATTTAGATGCGGATATTTCAACAATGGGAGCATCTCCAAATGGGTTAAATATCAATGATGGCGTAGGTTCTACACATCCGGAAACATTAGCCGAATTTGTGAAGGATAAGCAAGCAGACGTTGGATTAGCATTTGACGGCGACGGTGACCGTTTAATTGCTGTCGATGAAAAAGGTGATATTGTTGATGGTGACCAAATCATGTATATATGTGCTAAGTACATGAAAGAGACTGGCCGACTGAAGCAAGATACCGTTGTTTCCACTGTAATGAGTAATTTAGGCTTTTATAAGGCTTTGGAACAGCATAGTATTAAAAGCATTCCAACTGCAGTAGGAGATCGTTATGTAGTGGAGGAAATGCGCAAGAATGGTTTTAATCTTGGCGGAGAGCAATCAGGTCATATTATTTTCCTTGATTTCAATACTACTGGTGACGGACTATTGACAGGTCTACAACTTGTAAATATTATGAAAGCAACGAAGAAGCCTTTATCTGAGCTTGCTGGAGAAATGAAAAAATTCCCGCAAAAACTTGTGAACATAAGGGTAACGGACAAGTATCATGTTACAGATAATGAACAAGTAAAAGAAGTCATCAGTAAAGTGGAAGAGGACATGAATGGAAATGGCAGAATTTTAGTCAGACCATCAGGAACAGAACCGCTTGTTCGTGTAATGGCAGAGGCTCCTACTAGTGAATTATGTGATGCATATGTCAATATTATTGCTGAAGTAGTAGAAAAGGAAATGGGATTGAAGGAATAGTAAGTAAAGTCAGTCACATTAATATATAGAATGAATAGGATAGAGGGTAAGGAAGTTCGCTGATTGAATCTTCTTTATCCTCTTTTTTTCATAAAAGTAACTTGTCTTATGTATTAGTATTTGACGAATTATTTGTAAGTAAGGTATGATTAATCTGCTTTTGTGAAAAAAGCAAATGAAAGAAAAAGGGGGAGAATTAAGAAGAATAGCTATTTAAAAGCGCCTGAACTAGCAGTGGACGAAGCGTGTGCTAGTTGACGAGGAGGAGGTTTATCGATATTTCGGCGGATGCCTCCCGGTTATGTAGCAGATCGAGAGCTTTATTTTAAAACATTAAGGCAACTTAATGCACAAAGAATAGGGCATGCTAATATAAATGTTTATAAAAAATTACAGAGATAGGGGAGCAAGTTGTCCCCTAGTTAGGCTTCTTGCTCCCTTAGAACGGAGGAAAAGAAGTATGTGTGGTATTGTTGGTATTATCGGAAACCCGGATGCGAAAGAGATTTTATTAAAGGGACTAGAAAAGCTTGAATATAGAGGATATGATTCTGCAGGTATTGCTCTTAGCAATGAGGCTGGAGTGACGGTCTTTAAGGAAAAAGGCAGAATTGCAGATTTGCGCAGCATTGTGGATGAAACAGTCACTGCTGAAATAGGAATTGGCCATACTCGTTGGGCTACACATGGTGTACCAAGCAGATTAAATGCACATCCGCATAAAAGTGCTTCTAATCGTTTCACAATTGTTCACAACGGTGTCATTGAAAACTATGATCTGTTAAAAAAGGAATACTTGGCAGATGTTGAAATGAAAAGCGATACGGATACAGAAGTTGTCATTCAGTTGATTGAACATTTAGTTGAAAGCGGCAAAGATGTTAAAGCAGCGTTTGTGCAAACATTAAAAATGCTAAAGGGCTCTTATGCTTTTGCATTATTAGATGAACAAAACAAAGATGTAATATATGTTGCCAAAAACAAAAGCCCGCTTCTTGTCGGCCTTGGTGAAGACTTCAATGTAGTGGCGAGCGATGCGATGGCTATGCTGCAAGTGACAGACCAATATGTTGAGCTTGTTGATAAAGAAATTGTACTTGTATCAAAAGACAAAGTAGTTATTGAGACTTTAGATGGAGAAGTTATTTCCCGGGAAGCTTATACGGCAGAATTGGATGCTAGTGATATTGAAAAAGGAACTTACCCACACTATATGTTGAAGGAAATTGACGAGCAGCCGCTTGCTATTCGCAAAATTATTCAACAATATAGAGCTGAAGATGGGACGCTGACAATTGATCCGGCTATCATTGATGCTGTTAAAGCAGCAGATCGTTTGTATATTATTGCTGCAGGTACTTCCTATCATGCAGGATTGCTTGGTAAACAATTCATCGAAAGCTTAGCGAAGATTCCAGTAGAGGTTCATGTTGCGAGTGAATTTAGCTATAACATGCCGTTACTTTCTGAAAAGCCATTGTTTATCTTTATCACTCAAAGTGGAGAAACTGCTGACAGCAGAGCTGTGCTTGTGCAAGTGAAGGAGCTTGGATATCCTGCGATCACGATAACAAATGTTCCTGGTTCTACACTTTCTCGTGAAGCAGATTATACATTGCTTCTGCATGCAGGCCCTGAAATTGCTGTTGCTTCTACGAAGGCTTACACTGCACAGATGGCAGTATTGTCCATCCTTGCAGAAGTGACAGGCAGAAGCAAAGGCTATGCATTCAGCTTTGACCTAGTGCATGAGCTAGGCATTATCGCTAACGCAATGGAAGTTGTTTTTGAACAAAAAGAAGAACTTGAAACGATTGCCAGAGAATATCTATCTACAACAAGAAATGCATTTTTCATTGGCCGCGGAATTGATTATTATGTTGGTCTAGAAGGTGCACTTAAGCTAAAAGAAATCTCTTACATCCAGGCAGAAGGTTTTGCAGGCGGTGAATTAAAGCACGGCACAATCGCTTTAATCGAAGATGGAACACCAATCATTGCCCTAGCAACACAGGAAAGTGTCAACTTGAGCATTCGTGGAAACGTTAAAGAGGTAGTTGCGCGTGGTGCAAATCCGTGTATCATTTCTATGAAAGGCTTAGAAATGGACGGTGACCGCTTTATCGTTCCAGCTGTGCATGAGTTACTGACACCCCTTATCTCTGTATTACCGTTGCAGCTTATCTCTTATTATGCTGCACTTCATAGAGACTGTGACGTTGATAAGCCGCGTAATTTGGCTAAATCTGTTACTGTTGAATAATAATGTATTTAAGAGCCCCTCAGTCTCCGGACTGCAGGGGTTCTTTGCATGAAAAGTAAGTGTTAACCAAAAAAAGCAGGTACTTGCCTTTTAAACAAACAATTGACAGAAAAGTAAAAAACAATTATTATAGTTGAGAATGATAATCATTGTAAAATGTGGTGAATCGAGCTGTGCTTAACATAAAATTATAAAAGGCAAGTATCTTTATCACTTTTGCACTAATAAAACTATAAATAGATATAAGAGGGGACTAAGACATGCATACAAAACGTAGAAAGCCATTTCTTCAGCTATTGTTATTTTCAATTGTGGCAATCCTGGTTTTAGCAGGTTGCTCAAATTCTTCATCAAATGATTCAGATAAAAAGGAATCTGCTTCTTCCAATTCAGATTTTGAATATCCAATTACAATTAAACACGCTTTAGGCGAAGCGGTTATTGATAAGAAACCAGAACGTGTTGTTACAATTCAATGGGGAAATCAAGATGTAGCTTTAGCTCTTGGAGTGACTCCTGTAGGATTCTCAGCAGCAAACTTTGGAGTGCAGGATGACAGTGGTTTATTGCCTTGGACAGCAGAAAAGCTGGACGAGCTTGGTGTGAAAGACCCTAACGTATTCCAAGACACAGACGGACTTGATTTTGAGGCTATTTCAGATGCAAAGCCTGATGTAATTCTTGCTGCATACTCTGGTATTACACAGGAAGATTACGATACTCTTTCTGAAATTGCTCCAGTAGTTGCTTATCCAACTGCAGCTTGGGCAACAACTTGGCGTGAACAGGTTGAATTAAATGCAACTGGTATGGGAATGAAAAAAGAGGGCGAACAGCTTATCACAGATATTGAAGATATGCTAAAAGAGAAAGCAGCTAAATACCCTCAAATTGAAGGTAAAAAAGTTGTTTGGGTTAACTTCTCAGCAGATGATTTGTCTAAATTGCATCTTTACACACCAGTTGATTCACGTGTTGCATTCTTAAAAGAACTTGGTCTAGACTATCCAGACAGTGTTAAGGATTTAATTACAGACCCTAACAGTTATTCTCTAGAATTGAGTGCTGAAAACGTAGAGGCTCTTAATGATGCTGACGTCATTGTTGGTTATGGTAATGATGAATTATATAACACAATTAAAGCTGATCCGTTGCTAGGAAATATTCCTGCAATTAAAAGAGGTTCAGTAGCATTTATTGCAAGTGACACACCATTGGTTGCTGCGGGAACACCAACTCCGCTTTCAATCGAATATACTATTGATGATTATCTTGAGCTAATTGGCGGAGCTATTGATAAAATAAATGAATAGTTTCTTAGTTCCAAAAGGTAAACAGATGGACCTGCATGTTCCAAAAAACTTTAAGCTGACAATAATTCTCTCCATTATATTGTTGCTTGCTTGTATTGTAGCTTCACTAGCCTTCGGTGCTCGTGTAGTCAGTTTTCAAGACATATTAGACGGTTTGACTGGCAAAAATGAAGATTCGTTTGGGGCAAACATAGTACGTAAACGTTTGTCCAGAACGGTTTTCAGTTTGTTATGCGGAGCAGCACTTGGCGTGTCTGGCGCACTGATGCAAGCTATCACGCGAAATCCACTGGCAGATCCCAGCATACTTGGTGTGAATACTGGGGCATCATTATTTGTAGTTTGTGGACTAGCATTCTTTAATATTAGTACAGCAAATCAATATATCTGGTTCGCTTTACTGGGAGCAGCATTAACGGCAGCATTTGTTTTTGGAATTGGTTCAATGGGCCGGGGCGGAGCAACACCAATAAAGCTTGTATTGGCGGGAGCTGCAACAACTGCAGCTCTCTCTTCCCTTGTTACCGCTATTTTAATTCCAAATTCATATGCTATGGATCAATTTAGGTTTTGGCAGGTAGGCAGTGTAGGCTCTGGTACGTGGAATTCCATTACAACCTTCCTTCCTTTTTTGGCTATTGGCATTCTTATTGCCTTTATTTCAGCCCCTGCATTGAACGCTCTTGCGTTAGGGGATGATGTTGCAACAGGACTCGGTGTGAGGCCTGGATTTTTGCGTCTTTGCGGGGCAATAGGCGGAGTTGTGCTGTGCGGGGCAGCAACAGCGTTAGCAGGTCCTATTGGCTTTATTGGTCTGATGAGTACACATGTGATGAGACTGATTCTAGGCCCGGATGTACGTTTTGTAATACCTATGTCAGCTATTACAGGGGCCATTATTTTAACGTTTTCTGATGTTATTGGAAGGCTTATTGCCAGTCCTGGAGAACTTGAGGTTGGTGTAGTTACGGCATTTATAGGTGCACCGATCCTGATAATATTAGCAAAGAAATCGAAAGTGCGGTCATTATGAAAAATCAATTTGGTGAAATAAACTTTATTATGACAGGCATCAGGAAAAGACGGCGGCGCTGGATACAAGTTACTAGCTTTCTGTTTGTGCTAACTTGTATCCTTTGCTGTGCGATGCTATTGCTTGGAAACACTATTTATCCAATACAGGAAGTGATTCGTTCACTTTCAGGAGAGCAGATTGCAGGTGTTACTTTTGCTGTAAATACGATACGTTTACCAAGAATGCTAGCTGGTCTTTTTGCTGGGTTTGCCTTCGGCGTTGCAGGCTACATCTTTCAAACAATGCTGCGTAATCCCCTTGCAAACCCCAACGTATTAGGTATAACATCTGGCTCAAGTGCTGCGGCTGTTTTATGTATTACAATGTTCCATACAAGCAATGCGGTTGTTTCTTTTGCTTCTGTTATAGCAGGTCTTATTACGGTTGTTTTTATGTATTTGCTTTCTCGGGGAAAATCCTTTTCAATTGGTCGATTAATTCTTATTGGCATAGGGATACAGGCCATACTTGACGCAGTCATATCCTACCTTTTGCTAATTGGTTCACAGCAGGATATTCCAGCAGCACTTAGATGGCTTAATGGCAGTCTTAATGGCTCAAAAATAGAAGAATTGCCGCCACTTATTATTACAGTTATTATATTTACTCCAGTTGTTCTCTTGTTAGGAAAACAATTGAATATTTTGGAGCTTGGTGAGCAAATGGCATCTTCCCTTGGTGTTTCTACAGATAAAACAAGAGTGTTACTTATTGTCAGTTCTGTCTTTATGATTGCTATTGCAACAGCAACAACTGGTCCCATTGCGTTTGTTTCCTTCCTTGCAGGTCCGATTGCTAATAGATTAGTAGGAACTGGGTTCTCTAATATTTTGCCGGCAGGTCTTGTAGGTGCCAGCTTAGTTTTAGTAGCAGATTTAGTTGGACAATTTGCATTTGTATACAGATTTCCAGTCGGTGTCATAACAGGCTTGCTTGGTGCACCATACTTAATCTTGCTATTAATTCGGATGAATCGGAAGGGAGAATTATAATGGAAACGACGATACATGATTTTCGAGCGAATAAATTAATAGCAGGCTACGATAATAAAATGATATTAAATGATATCGAACTGAAAATTCCCAGCAATAAAATCAGTGTTATTATCGGAGCAAACGGCTGCGGGAAATCGACGCTGCTAAAAACCTTGGCTAAATTAATTAAGCCATCATCTGGTGAGGTTACCCTTGATGGTAAAGCAATCAGCAAAATTCCACCAAAGCAATTGGCACGGGTTTTAGGTATTTTACCGCAATCGCCTGTTGTTCCAGAAGGTATAACAGTAGCCGATTTAATTGGTCGTGGAAGATTTCCGCATCAATCATTGTTAAGTGGCTGGTCGAAAAAGGATTATGATGCAGTTGCAGAGGCAATGGAAATCATGAAGATTACAGAGTTTGCTAATCATGACATTGATGAACTGTCAGGTGGTCAAAGACAACGTGTTTGGATTGCTATGGCACTCGCACAGCAAACAGATATTTTATTTCTCGATGAGCCGACAACCTTTTTAGATATTACTTATCAAGTGGAGATATTAGATTTGTTAACAGATCTTAATCGAAAATACGGCACGACAATTGTAATGGTTCTCCATGATATCAATTTGTCAGCTCGTTATGCTGATTATATTTTTGCCCTTGAAAAAGGAAAGCTTGTAGGAGAAGGAAAGCCATCCGAGCTAATTACAAGTACATTAGTAAAAGAGATATTTGGACTGAATTGTACGGTTATCAATGACCCTGTTTCAGCTACACCTTTAGTTGTGCCTAAAGGCAGATATCATGTTAAGCCCTAATAGTAATCCCTCCAGTTTAAAAGACTGGAGGTTTTTTTTAGCTGGTTTAGGTCTTGATGCTTATTTTAGCTATATTGTAACTTTTAAAAAGGATATTCGTAATGCCTCTCGAAAAGGTTTGGTAGTAAGTGTAAGTTAAAAAAGAGGAGGAGTTAGAATGTCTTTAAACAAATACGGTGTGCTAAAGGGTAAAGCAGTTGATGTGATGATGGGAAGCGGAGAAAATCCTCATTATCAAATCCATATCCGGGACGATGAAGGCGTCGATTACCGAATTGCAGTCAATATTGAGTCACAGTCGTATCCGTCTGAGGTTCTTTTCTATGTGGGAGAGGATTTTAATTCAGAGGACATTTCTAAGCTGCCTGCGTTAAAACAAGGATTTACGCTAATAAAAGATAATAACCCTGACATTGGACTTGATTATGTTAGAGGCAATCTCTTTAATCCTCAAAAAATGGTTCCTCTTCCAGCAGATATCGATGGGGAGGACAATGACCTGAATGAGAAGCTGCAGTTTTATGTGAAAGAGGCGCTTGAAAGGGATGCTGTTGTTTACGCCTTTGGGGAAAGATGGGGGCCAGAGAATAATTTGGCTGATCGTTATTTCCACTTTAAGCCTGGTAATGGCATTCATGATATTCATATGAATCAAGGTAATGTGGGCAGATGGAAAAAGGATAATGGTGTTTGGCAGGATGGCGGCATTCTTATTCACTTTGAGGAGGAAAATCGCTGGGTAGGTATTTTCCTTGCGTTCCAATCACAATCATGGTGCACAGATGAAAATGGACATGCTATTAAGCCTGTGGAGGAATGCAGTTATTTAACCGTAAAGTAAAGGGGTGTGCGTCATTAGATCAGAACAAGAAATGCTTGAGCTTATCTACATGATAGCTAAAAGCGATGACAGAATTAGAGCGGTGTATATGAATGGATCAAGAGCAAACCCGCAGGTTAAAAGAGATATTCTGCAGGACTATGATATCGTTTATGTTGTCACAGAAACAGGACTCTTTATAAAGGATGAAGCTTGGATTAAGGTGTTCGGCGAGCTTATCATGCTACAGGAGCCTGATAGAATGGATTTGGCTGCAGGTCGTGAGGTGGACGTCAGCCGTTCATATAGTTATTTAATGCTGTTTTCAGACGGCAACCGGATTGACCTTCATATTGAGACAAAGGAAGAAATGCTTGAGCAGTATGGTAAGGATTCACTGACAGTACCTTTGCTTGATAAGGACGGAATTCTTCCAGAAATACCGTTTGCCTCTGATTGCAGCTATCATGTGAAAGAACCAACTGCCATACGGTATTCCCATGTTTGCAATGAGTTTTGGTGGTGTCAGCAAAATGTCGCAAAAGGAATATGGCGCAAGGAGATTCCGTATGCCAAAAATATGGCAGAAACAATTGTCAGACCTATGCTTGATGAAATGGTTTCATGGTGGATTGGCATGAATCATAATTTCCAAGTGAGCTCAGGTAAAATGGGTAAATATTTCCGCGAATATTTACCAGAGGAATATTGGTATATGTATGAACACACCTATGGGGACAGCAGCGAAGAAAATATGTGGCAGTCCTTATTCATGATGAATGACTTATTCAGGCTTCTGGGGGAAGAGGTAGCAAAGCAGCACAATCTAAATTATCCAGCTAATGATGATTCGAAAATGACGAAATATTTACAGCGGCTCAGAAGCATGCCTATAAATGCAGAAAATATCTTTTAAGGGCTGTGGACTTTATTTTTGTTTTCCCTTTCGATATAGTTAGAAGGTAGAATTGCGCACAGGTAAAAGAGGCAATTTTCTAGCGCTAAGGGGGAATACTTCATGAGAAAATACAAAACATTGCTGTTTGATGTAGATGATACTTTATTGGATTTTGCTGCAGCTGAGCGAGCGTCACTGAGTATGCTGCTGGAAAGCCAAGGTGTTCTTTATAATGCTGATAACCATAAAACTTATTCGCAAATTAACAAACGACTTTGGAAGTCCTTTGAAGAAGGGCTGATTTCAAGTGATGAATTGTTCAACACGCGTTTTGCCCTGCTGTTTAAGGAGCTTGGAAAGTCGGTTGATGGCCAGGAATTAGAAAGGCATTATCGCAGGGGACTTGGAGAGGGACATTATCTCATGAGTGGTGCGTTGGAAGTTATTACAGAACTGAAGGATCAATTTAATTTGTATATAGTGACAAATGGTATTTCACAAACACAGGATAGACGTTTAAAGCTATCAGGACTGTTTCCTTCCTTTAAAGCTGTTTTTGTTTCAGAGGATACAGGTTTCCAGAAACCAATGAAGGGTTTTTTTGACTTTGT
The DNA here is from genome assembly GCF_007273535.1 of Niallia circulans. Lineage (NCBI taxonomy): Bacteria > Bacillati > Bacillota > Bacilli > Caryophanales > Bacillaceae > Niallia > Niallia circulans. The sequence goes on along the minus strand of NZ_RIBP01000004.1, from coordinate 853,519 downwards.
TTTTGCGAGAATTCCTAATTGCGAATTAAGTGAAACACTGATTATCGGAGACTCACTAACTGCAGATATTAAAGGAGGCATTTTAGCAGGTATTGATACTTGTTGGGTGAACCCTAATGGTATTGAAAACACAACAGAATGGCAACCTACCTATGAAGTGAAGAGCTTGGATGAGCTTTACCATATTTTAGAAGTTACAAGGAAAACAGAAACTGTTTAATATTTGAGCCATCTATTGCAGATGGCCTTTTTTTTTATAGAATCAAACTATTTGAAGTTATTATAGGTCGAATGAGACAATCTAAATAGAAGAGAAGGAGGTTATATGAATGAAAACTTTAGTCGTAGGTGCAAACGGGAAGATAGGAAAAATCCTTGTAGATTTGCTTAAGGAAGAGAATAAGCATACTGTCAGGGCAATGGTTCGTTCAGCAGAGCAAAAGGAAGCTTACACAAGCCAAGGGGTGGAAGCTGTGCTTGCAGACTTAGAAGGAAGTGTTGATGAGTTGAGCAAAGCAATGTCAGGTTGTGATGCGATTGTGTTTACTGCTGGTTCTGGTGGAAGCACTGGTGCTGATAAGACGTTATTAATTGATTTAGACGGTGCTGTGAAAACGATGGAGGCAGCTGAAAAGGCGGGAATCGAACGCTTTGTTATGGTTAGTGCTTTACAGGCACAAACAAGAGAAAACTGGAATGAGCATATTTTACCTTACTATGTTGCTAAACATTATGCTGACCGCATGTTGCTCGCTAGCAAGCTTAATTATACAATTATCAGACCAGGCGGACTTACTGATGAACCAGGTACAGGGCTGGTACAAGTTGGAGAAAACCTCACAAGGGGATTTGTTCCGAGAGCAGATGTAGCAAAAGTGATAGTCACATCTCTTGATGATTCAAGAACGTATAAGCGTTCCTTTGATTTAGTTTCAGGGGAAGAACTACTACCAGAAGCTTTTAATGAATTGACATAACAAAACGAGATAGGATTTTTCCTATCTCGTTTTGTTTGTTATACAGCGTGGAAGTTAGTTCCGTCTGTCACTGCTTTAACAACGCCAGCACGAATGACGAAGTCACCAAAGTGTTCGCCTTCCAATCTTTCTTTTGCGTAGCGGGGCAGAAGGACACCAAGCTCGCTCAGGATTTCCTCTTCACCAACGTTTTCACGATACAGCTTGCTCAATCTGCTGCCGTTAAAGGCTGCGCCAAGATACATATTGTATTTGCCAGGGCCTTTTCCGATAAAGGCGATTTCAGCTATTGTGTGTCGAGCACACCCGTTAGGGCAGCCTGTCATGCGAATAGTGATTTCTTTATCACGCAAGCCGTTTGCATCAACGATTTCTTCCAATTTATCGATTAAACGAGGCAGGTAGCGCTCAGCCTCTGCCATTGCAAGACCACATGTCGGCAATGAAACACAAGCAAGAGAGCTTCTGCGCAGCGCAGAGAAGCGCTTGCCATCTAATAAACCGTATTGTTCAATCAGCTCTGTGATTTTTTTCTTATTTTTCGTTGATATATTAGCAATAATTAAATTCTGATTAGCAGTTAGGCGGAAATCGCCTGTATGGATTTTGGCGATTTCACGTAAGCCTGTCATCAGCTTGTAGTCATCAAAGTCTTTAATACGGCCGCCTTCGACAAATAATGTGAAATGCCATTTTCCTTTGACGCCTTTTTCCCAGCCATACCTGTCGCCATTATGATCAAAGTGGAATTCTCTTGTTTCCTGCAAATCCCAGCCAAGTCGGTATTCTAACTCTGCTTTGACATTTTCTACGCCGAGGCGATCGACTGTGTATTTGAAACGGGCATTTTTACGCACAGAGCGGTTTCCGTAGTCGCGCTGGATTGTAATTACTTTTTCTGCTACCTCTAACACTTGCTCAGGTTCACAGAAGCCAATAACTTTCCCAAGCTGCGGGTATGTTTCTGTATCACCATGAGTCATACCCATACCACCACCGATGGAAATGTTGAAACCAACCAATTTTCCACTTTCAACGATCGCGATAAAACCAAGATCTTGTGAGTAAACGTCCACATCATTGGAAGGTGGAACAGCTACTCCAATTTTAAACTTTCTCGGCAAGTAAACAGGGCCGTACATTGGCTCTATTTCTTCCTCTACTGTTGGAGAAGAAGCTACCTTTTCCTCATCCAGCCAAATTTCATGATATGCGCGTGTACGCGGAAGCAGGTAATCACTTAATCTTTTAGACCAGCTGAATACCTCGCCGTGTACTTCAGACTGATATGGATTAGGATTACACATCACATTCCGGTTAACGTCACCGCAAGCTGCAATGGTATCAAGCATAGATTGATGAATTTCCTGAATAGTACTTTTCATATTCCATTTTAAAATACCGTGCATTTGAAATGCTTGGCGTGTTGTAAGCTTTAACGTTTCGTTTCCAAAACGTTGGGCAAGGTCATCCATTTTCAGCCATTGCTCAGGTGTTGCGACACCTCCGGGAGTTCGAACACGAAGCATGAATTGATAGGCAGGCTCTAATTTTTGCTTTTGACGTTCGTTACGAAGGTCACGGTCATCCTGCAGATAGCTTCCGTGAAATTTCATTAACACATTATCATCGTGTGGGATGCCTGATGTGAGCTGCTCCTGCATCGTATCCTTCAAGCTTCCGCGCAAATAATTACTGTCTATTTTTAATTGTTCATTTGGTGAAGGCGGTCCTTCTGGTGCTGTTAGTATTGGTCTAGCCATTAGAAAAACTCCTTTCAATTATTCTTAATAAACATCACGCTGGTAGCGTTTGTCCTGCTGCATCGCTGCAAGATATTTTTCGGCATCTTCACGGTTGAGATTGCCTTCTTTTTCAATGATACTAATTAATGTCTGGTGCACATCATGGGCCATATGCTTTTCATCGCCACAAATATAAACTGCGGCACCTTCCTGCAACCACTCGAATAATTCCTTGCTGTGCTCAAGCATACGATGCTGAACATAAACTTTTTCGGCAGTGTCGCGGGAGAATGCGACGTTCATTTTTGTTAATACCCCATCTTTAATATAGTTTTGCCATTCTGTTTGGTAAAGGAAGTCTGTGACAAAATGCTGATCTCCAAAGAACAGCCATGATTTTCCTTCAACTCCTGCTTCCTCACGCTCTTGCAGGAAGGAGCGGAATGGAGCAATTCCTGTGCCTGGTCCTACCATAATGATAGGAGTTTCGGGATTTTCAGGCAGCTTAAAGTTTTCGTTTTGCTGAATAAATACAGGAATTTTATCACCTGGGCTTAGACGCTCCGCACAAAGAATGGAGCAAACACCTTTCCGGTCACGGTCATGTGCATTGTAGCGGACAGCTCCGATCGTCAGGTGAACTTCTTCAGGATTTGCAGTATAGCTGCTCGCAATGGAGTACAGGCGGGCAGGTAATTTACGTAATTGTGCAACAAAGGTTTGCGCGGTAAAGTTCCAAGGTCCGAAGTCCTTAATTAAATCGAGCAAGTCTCGTCCATCAATATACGCTTTCAATTTATCCTGGTTTTCCTTTTTAAGAAGATTCTGCAACGATTCGTTTGTCGAGTACGCTGTGAATTTTTCTATTAAAGGCTTTGTAAGAACAGTTATTTCAAATTCGGAAAGAAGAGCTTCCTTAATAGAGCGTATCTCGCCTTTTTTATTTATAGACACAGTCTCCTCTGCATGAAGGGAAAGCTCCGAAAGCAGCAGGTCAACAAGCTCTGGCTCATTTTTTGGATAAATTCCAAGACTGTCTCCAGGTTTGTATGTTAGACCAGAGTTTTCAAGCGAAAGCTCAATATGAAGTGTTTCTTTAATTGAGCCTCTGCCATTAAGGTTCTGGATGTCCAGTACTTCTGCAAGGAAAGGGTGTGATCTTGAATATTCTGTTTCTGAGAGCGTTGCTAATTCTTGTGTTTCTGCGCTTGGAGCGGCTGTGCTTGTGTTACCAAGCTCGTTTAAAACACCTTCAAGCCATTCATTTGCCGGTTCTTCAAAATCCAAATCACAGTCAACGCGTGGTAACAGGCGCTTGCCGCCGATTTCCTCTAAGCGTTCATCAAATTCCTTACCAGTTTGACAGAAGAATTCATAAGAACTATCGCCGAGAGACAAAACGGAGAAGTTTAAGTTCTCTAATTTTGGCGCTCTTTTGCCATGCAGGAATTCATGGAATGTTAAGGCTGTATCTGGCGGGTCTCCTTCTCCATGTGTGCTGACAATAATAAGTAAATTATGGAGTTTCTTAATATTATTTGGCTTAAAGTCGCTCATTGATAATGTAATGACTTGAAAACCTTTATCTGTCAGTATTTTCGCACTTTTTTTGGCAAGGTTTTGCGCATTTCCTGTTTGTGATCCGAAAAGGATCGTAACCTCCTTAGAAGCTGGTTCAGCAGCAACTGGTGCAACTGCTGCAGCAGTTGAAACGGCCGCATTTGCGCTGACAGATAATGATGCAGAAAGATAGCCATTCAGCCATATTTTTTGACTTTCGGATAAGGTTGGTAAAAGACGGTTCAACAGCTCTGTTTGTTCCTGGTTAAAAGGACTGTTCGTTACTAGTAATTGCAACATATTCACCTCTTTAAAAAAATCGATTCCATTTGTTCAACATTGTTATTTAGTCATATTTTTCATTTGTAACTAAGATATAGATTCTAAATTTATTAATCCAATAAGACAAATCGGATTTTAGGTAGAATCATTTGTTAATTAAAAAAAGGTATATTCTTAATGCATATATAATTGTACTTTACTGGATGTTAAAGAATTAGTAAAATACATTTAACTTATAGGAGCTATTAAGAATCTTAATAATAGCTTTCATAATTTTTATAAACAAAAAAATGGATTCATCTGATGAAAGGGAGTGTTTTTGTTGCAATATGATGCGTTAAAAACATTTGTCACACTCGTAGAAGTAAAGAATTTTACTAAAACAGCTGAAATCCTCTTAATGTCTCAGCCAAGTGTCAGTCTTCATATTAAAAATTTGGAAAAGGAATTTCAAACAAAATTATTTGAAAGGTCGCCAAAATATTTAAAGGTGACTCCTACTGGAGAAATTCTTTATGACTGTGCAGTTCAGATGATCACTTTATATGAACAAACAAGGCAGCATATATTAGAGCACCATCATGCCATTAAAGGAGATTTAAAGATAGGTGCGAGCTTTACGATTGGTGAGTATATATTACCGCCACTTTTGCTTGAGCTTCAAACAACTCATCCAGATTTGGCCTTGCAAGTAACAATTGGTAACACAGAAGAGGTAGTAGAATCGGTGAGACGCTACCAGGTTGATATTGGTTTGATTGAGGGTCAAACAAATGACAAGGAAATTTCTGTCCATCCCTTTATGGAGGACGAGCTGTTTGTTGTTTCTTCTGCTAAGCATCCCCTTGCTAATAAGGAAAAGGTACCTATGAAGGATCTGCAAAACCAAGCATGGATAACTCGTGAGATAGGTTCAGGCACAAGGGAATATTTGGACCATGTGATTCGTTCCAACGCATTGAAGGTAGGGGCACTTCTTTCTATAAGCAGCAACCAGGCGATTAAAGAAACGGTCATTAATGGTATGGGTTTAACGCTTTTATCGAAATGTGTGATCGAAAGGGATATTCAGGCAGGAAATCTTTCTGCAATCACTCTTGAGAAGGAAGTATTCAAAAGGACACTCTCCTATGTGTACTCGCCAATTATGAAGGAAAAGCAAAATGTAAAAACATTCATTCAAGCATTGAATAAGAAATATCCGTTTCATGAAGAGCAGGATAAATAGACATGCTTTTATATAAAAAAATGCATAAGAAACGATAAACCGCAAATAGCTAGAAATAAGGCTTTTTTTAGTCTGTCACCTATTGTCTCTTTTGTATTTTGTAGTATGATAACGAAGAAGATTTTTTTCGTTAAAAGGAGTTAAGTTATGAACAAGAAAAATAAGACATTCCGAATTGTCCTATTAGGGATGCTTTCTGCCATTATTATTATTCAAACGACAATCCCGTTTTTAGGATATATCCCGATTGGACCGCTTAGTTTGACGATTATTCAGGTGACGGTCATTATCGCAGCTATTGTCCTTGGACCAAAGGAAGGGGCCATTGTTGGCGGTATTTGGGGACTGATTACATTTATCAGAGCATTTGTCGCCCCGACCAGCCCAATTGCGCCAATTGTTTTCACAAATCCGCTCATATCTGTGCTGCCTCGGGTTTTAATTGGTGTTGTTGCTGCATATGTGTTTCATCGAATCCTTAGTGAAAAGCTCAGTGATACAGTAAGAATGAGTATTGCTGGTGTGCTCGGTTCTTTAACAAACACTGTATTAGTACTTGGACTCATTTATTTATTTTATCGTGAGCCATATGCGAACTTTTTAGAGATGGACATGGATAAGCTTTTGCCTGCACTTTTAACGATTGTAGGTACTAATGGTGTAACAGAAGCAATCCTTTCCGGTATACTTGCGCCCATTATTTCAAAACCGTTATTAAGATTAAGAAAGTAGCCGCCTTGGCTGCTTTTTTTTGTGCTGTTAATAATTAGCATTGAATGGTGAGCTTGTCGGTATTTGTGCAATTGGGCCTTGCAAGAGTTAATATACACATTGATGAAGCAGGACAAGCCTTAAGCGGCAGATCTGACCCACTTCATTGATTGCTTTAAAAAACGACCCACCATAAAAGGTGGGTTTTTTTGGCATAAGGTTTTTAAGACATGCTGCTTATTTTTTATTTAAGCATATGCTAGTATATGGTTATTGGAAAATTATAAATGTTTAATGATTTAATTCCGACTAAACAACTAGTAAAACTTGTTGACAATATAATCAATTGTGATAAAATTTAGAAAAAACAATGCTTATCAAGAGTGACAGAGGGAATTGGCCCGATGATGTCCAGCAACCTGCAATTGAAAGAAGAGCAAGGTGCTAAGTCCAACAAAATGGTCTCCATTTTGAAAGATAAGGTAGTTATATTACCTTGTTTCTTTCCGGAGATGGAAAGATTTTTTTATTCCATGAATAACAGTATAGTTTTTTGTTTGTAGGAGGGATTTGTTAATGGGGGAAACAAATCAACTGGATAAAATTAAAGATCAGTTGGAGGAAATGTTAAAGAATATGAAGTTCGGCTCCATTACTTTAATTGTTCAGGATGGAAAAGTCATTCAAATTGAAAAAAGTGAAAAAATCCGACTTGGTAAATAAAATGCTGACTAGAGAAACTAGAGGCAGTTTTGGCACATATGTATCGTGTTAAAGCTGTCTTTTTTGCGCGCGTAAAACGGTGCAATGCACACAAAGCGAAAGGGAGTATGCGACTTGAGTGGACTATTAACTTATGAAAATATCGATAGTTATAGACTGCCGGCCTTTCCAAGCGACACGGAAACAAAAGGTGCTTTGGAAGTTTTGGAATGGGCCTATGATACGTATGAAGAAGAAATTGTTTATGCCTGCAGTTTTGGAATAGAAGGAATTGTTCTGATTGATTTAATATCGAAGGTAAAAGAAAATGCTAAGATTGTGTTTTTAGATACTGACGTGCACTTTAAGGAAACATATGAATTAATCGCAAAAGTGAAACAGAAATATCCGCAATTGCAAATTGAAATGAAAAAACCAGAATTGACCTTGGACGAGCAAGCAGAGCAGTACGGTGATGAGCTTTGGACAACGAATCCAAATAAATGCTGTGAAATTAGAAAAATTATTCCGTTGAATTCTGTTCTCTCGGGTTCTACAGCTTGGATTTCAGGCTTGAGAAGAGAACAGGGCGGTGCGAGGGCTAACACAGAGTATATTAATACAGACAAAAAATTTAAAAGTATTAAAGTATGTCCGCTAATTCACTGGACTTGGAAGGATGTATGGAGATACGCTCATAAAAATCAGCTTGATTATAATGTTCTTCATGATAATGGCTATCCGAGCATCGGCTGCAGAACATGCACACAGCCTGCGTTCTCTATGGATGATTTACGCTCAGGAAGATGGACAGGAAAAGGGAAAACCGAATGTGGGCTGCATTTACAATAACTAGAAGGAAACAAATATTATGATGATTATTCTTGCCGGTTTAATGTCGCTATTTTTTGCAATGAACATCGGAGCAAGTGGAGCAGCAGCAAGCCTTGGGGTTGCATATGGTTCAGGTGCTATCCCGAAAAAAAGGCATGCCCTTCTTGTATGTGGTGTGGCAATTTTTCTAGGAGCAGTATTAGGAGGAAGTGAAGTAGTCAAGACAATCGGGGAGGGCCTTATCCCAAGCAGCTTATTAAATGCAAATATTGTTTTGATTATTTTGTCCTCTGCTGCCCTTTCCCTGTTTATCGCAAATCTAATGGGAATACCCTTATCAACAAGTGAAATCACTGTCGGCAGTGTTGTTGGTGTCGGAGTTGCCTATAAAAGTATTTTTATAGGACATATTTTATGGATTGTTTTCTTTTGGGTTCTTATTCCCTTCATTTCTTTTGGAATTGCACTTACAGCAGGGAAATTGATTATAAGAGCTGAAAGGAAATACACGTGGCTGAAAGCGAGCAAATCGCAGCGGTACTTATCTGTTTTTGTTATTATTGTTGGCTTTTTTGAAGCATTTTCGGCAGGGATGAATAATGTCGCTAATGCTGTTGGACCAATGGTAGGAGCCAACCTTATCTCGATGAACAGCGGGATTTTATTAGGAGGCTTGGCAATTAGTGTTGGTGCTATGCTGCTTGGTGGCAGAGTACTGCAGACAAATGGAAAAAAAATTGTCCAATTCAGCAAGCTTGAGGGTGGAGTTATTTCCAGCATAGGAGCGAGCTTAGTAACAATCGCATCTGTTTTTGGATTGCCTGTGCCTTTGACTCAAGTTACGAGCACAGCAATAATTGGCATTGGCGTTGCGAAGAATGGCATGGGGCTATTCAAAAAGCAAATGATTCATCGCATTATAAAAGTATGGATTGTTTCACCTGTTTTGTCGCTCGTCATATCCTATTGCCTTGTACAGCTTTTCATCAAAAATGATTTTTACAATGTACTTGTTTTGACAAGTGTATGTATCGCTACATTAGGGACATTAAGTCTTGTTAAATCGATAAAGGAAGACAGTCGCTCTGTATATGAGGATGGTGGCGGCATTTGATAGGGTCAAAGCCGTTTCTATTAAAATATAATACTAATATAACTAACTAGTAATTGGAAGGATAGGTGCAAACATTATGTCATTAAGCAAACCTCATGGAGGAACACTAATCAATTTATGGGAACCTAATTATGATATCAGTGGATTAACAAAGGAGCTTGAAATCGACGGGGTTGCATTAAGTGATCTTGAATTGATCGGCAATGGTGCTTTCAGTCCATTGACTGGATTTTTGTCTCAAAAGGACTATGAATCTGTTGTCCAAAATATGAGGCTTGCTTCAGGAAAAATTTGGAGTATTCCGATTACACTTCCTGTTTCAGAGGAGCAAGCAAGTAATCTTGAACTAAACGAAACAGTTAAGCTTGTTCATAATGGAGAGGTATACGGTGTACTTACAGTGGAAGACAAATATACACCAAACAAAACACAAGAGGCAGAGGCTGTCTACCGCACTGCAGATTTGGCTCATCCTGGTGTGAAGAAAGTATTTGATAGAGGCGATGTGTATATTGGTGGAGCTATCAAATTGTTGAAAAAACTAAAACGCACTAAATTTGAAAGCTTTTATTTAGAGCCAAAGGATACGCGAGAAGTGTTTCAAAATAAAGGCTGGAGCACAGTTGTCGGCTTCCAAACAAGAAATCCTGTGCACCGTGCACACGAATACATTCAAAAAACTGCTCTGGAAACAGTTGATGGTTTATTCTTGAACCCGCTAGTAGGCGAAACAAAATCAGACGATATTCCAGCAGATGTACGTATGGAAAGCTATCAGGTTTTATTGAAAAACTACTATCCTGAGGATCGTGTATTCCTTGCTGTATTCCCTGCTGCAATGCGTTATGCTGGGCCAAGAGAAGCGGTATTCCATGCGCTTGTAAGAAAAAACTACGGCTGCACTCATTTTATCGTTGGACGTGATCATGCTGGTGTTGGCAATTATTATGGCACATATGATGCCCAAAGAATCTTCGACCAATTTACATCAGAAGAATTAGGCATTAACCTGCTGTTCTTTGAACATAGCTTCTATTGCAGAAAGTGTGAAAATATGGCATCAACGAAAACATGCCCTCATGACAAGGAGCATCACGAAATTTTATCTGGAACAAAGGTGCGCGAGCTTCTAAGAAATGGTGAAATTCCGCCAAGCACATTCAGCCGCAAAGAGGTAGTGGAAGTGCTGATAAAAGGCTTAAAGAACCAAGAGATCCATTCATAATACAGGGGGATATGGAAATGAGCGGCAAAAGTACAAATATTACTTGGCATGACCAGACAGTAACAAAAGGACGCAGAAGAGAGAAAAGCAAGCATCACAGCTATGTATTATGGTTCACTGGGCTATCTGGTTCAGGAAAATCATCTGTAGCAAATGCAGTTGCAGAGCGATTGTTTCAGGATGAAACAAACACATATGTGCTGGATGGTGATAATATCCGGTTCGGAATCAATAAGGACCTTGGTTTCTCGGAAGAGGACAGAAAGGAAAACATTCGCAGAATCGGTGAGGTCAGCAAGCTGTTTGTAGACAGCGGCCAAGTGGTGCTGACAGCATTTATTTCTCCTTTCCGAAATGATCGCGAAGAAGTAAGAGCATTGCTTGAAGATGATGAGTTCGTTGAAGTATATGTAAAGTGCTCGCTTGAGGCTTGTGAGGCAAGAGATCCTAAAGGTCTTTATGAAAAGGCGAGACAAGGAATAATTAAAGATTTCACTGGAATCAGTTCTCCATATGAGGAACCAGCAAATCCGGAGATCGTGATTGATACAGAAAAATCTTCCATTGAAGATTGTGTAGAACAAATTGTTCAATTTTTGCAAGAAAAAGGCTATTATAGAAACATATAGATGATAGAAAAAAGGAATTATAGTATCTCGTTTGTGAGAATCCTATAATTCCTTTCTGTTAATATCGCCTGTTTTAAGGGCTTTGCTGCAGTAACAGAGGGAAGGTGAAATAGTGGGGAAAGTATATTTAGTAGGAGCTGGACCTGGAGATCCAGATTTAATTACAGTTAAAGGGCTGAATTGCATTAAGAATGCTGATGTCATTGTTTATGACCGTCTTGTCAATGAGGAGCTACTGCACTATGCAAAACCGAAAGCTGAGCTAATTTACTGCGGGAAGCTGCCGCATCATCATGTCATGAAACAGGAATTAATCAATCAGACACTTGTGAAGCATGCAAAAAGAGGGAAAATCGTAACAAGGCTCAAAGGGGGAGACCCATTTGTTTTTGGCAGAGGCGGAGAAGAAGCGGAAGAATTAGCTAAAAACCAAATACCATTTGAAATTGTGCCAGGCATTACTGCAGGTATTGCTGCACCGAGCTATGCAGGCATACCTGTCACACATAGAAACTATGGTTCTTCCTTTGCGTTTGTTACAGGACATATGAAAAACGGGGAAGAGGACAGCATTAAATGGGAAGCGCTATGTCATATTGATACACTTGCTATTTATATGGGTGTGAGAAACCTGCCTAATATAAGAGAAAAGCTGCTTTCCTTCCAAAAAAGCGGAGATACACCTGTTGCATTAATTAATTGGGGTACAACAAGCAGCCAAAAAACAATTGTTACAACTTTAGACAAGGCTGTAGAGGATGCGGAAAAAGGAAAGATTGAGAACCCGTGTATGATTATTATTGGTGAGGTTGTTCGGATGCGAGAAAAAATCCAGTGGTTTGAAAATTCATTTGAAGATTCATTAGCGAAAGAAGTGGTTTTATAATGGAAGCTGTTTTATATATATGCCATGGCAGCAGGGTAAAGGAAGCAAGCGATCAGGCAATAGCCTTCATAAAGGAATGTATGAAGGAAAGCAATTACCCTATTCAGGAATATTCTTTTCTTGAGTTGTCTGAACCTAGTATTGAGGAAGGCTTCAAGGCATGTGTAGCTAAAGGTGCGTCGTCTATTTATGCTGTGCCCGTCCTTTTACTGACAGCTGCTCATGCGAAGGCTGATATTCCTGAAGTTCTTGACGAGCTTGTGAAGGAATTTCCAGATGTTAAATTGCATTATGGGCGTCCGATAGGTGTGCATGAGAAAATGGCAGAGATTGTGGCCCATAAAATTAAGCAGTCACAATCATATAAAGCAAAGGATGCTCTTGTTCTTTTAGTTGGCAGGGGGAGCAGTGATCCAGATGTGAAACGTGATTTAAGAGAAATAGGAGATATGGTGGAGAGTTCACTTGCTGGAATAAAAGTCGAGGATTGCTATTTAACAGCAGCTTCTCCAAGCTTTGAGGATGCGCTTTTGGCTGCAAACCAATCTTCTTACGAAAATATCATCGTAATTCCCTATTTATTGTTCACTGGAATCTTGATGAATACGATGAAAAAAACAATAAATTCACTTTCGAATGCAGAAAAACAGTATGAGCTTTGCAGCTATTTAGGCTATCACCCATCTATCTCAAGCATTTTGAAAGACAGAATTAAAGAAGCGACAGAGGCTGATAAGTATGTTCCCCTTAATGGTTGATATGAAGGATAAAAAATGTGTCGTTGCCGGAGGAGGCAGTATTGCGCTAAGGAAGGTGCGCGCACTCCTGAAAGCAGATGCAAGAATTACAGTCATCAGCCCTGAAATCTGCCCAGAGCTTGAGGAGCTTGAGCGAAAGGGAATAATTGCAGCAGTAAAAAGAAAAGTGGCAGATGTTGATTTTGAAGGAGCCTTTTTTGTTGTCGCAGCAACAAATAATCCGCAAACAAATCATACTATTGCAAGTAAGCTGAGTGACACAATGTTGGTAAATGATGCTTCAGCAACAGCAAGTGGAAATTGCCATATACCAGCTAGCCTTCAAAGGGGCAAGCTAACATTAAGTGTCTCCACAATGGGGGCAAGCCCGATATTGGCAAAAAAAATTAAAGAGAGCTGGGCACAAGAGTATGATGAGGACATGGAGGAATATTTGGATTTTCTGTTTAATGCCCGGGAAATGATTAAAAAGGCCAATCTTACTCCTGCAGATAAAAAAGGATTGCTAGAGGAAATTACGGATAATAAATATAGACAGTCCTCTTTGTTAAGAAAGGACTTTCATAGGCTTTTCCAAAACTTCTAACAAGCGAGGATGTTAGAGGTTTTTTGCTTTTCTTACGATTAAAGCCTGCCGATATGCTAGCGGCAGGCTTTACTTTATTATTTAGATTTTACAAATTCCATTACATAACGGACATATTTGTCATCCTTGCACATCCATGCACCGTGATTTCTCTTTAAGAAGTTTTCGCCTTCTTGGAAGGAGGAAAACGTTTCAGGCAGCTTGGTCTTCTTTTTGTTGATGACCCATTGCTGCTTGCCGGCTGGATACAAATAAAACAACTCATCGTGTTTGTTTTCATAGAGTGTACCTAATGGAGAATTTTTCTTGTTATAATCGTTCTTTCTTGGATCTTCCCTTAATGGTTCCAGTGGGAATGTATCTGTCACAAAGCTTTTATATGCTTCATTTGTCATTGTGCAGCCGGAAGCCTTAACATGTCCGCCTCCACCATATGTACCAGCAATCTTGGAAACATCGACATGATCATGAATGGTGCGGAAGCCGACCCTTTTTCCGCCAATGTTAAGTATTGCGATATAATCCAGATGAGGATAATCCTTGCCTAACTCATTGCCTAGCTCTGAATGATAGGATTCAGCATAAACAACTCCAGCAAAATAACCGTCAATCTGTGCTTGAACTAGCTCGCGCCTTTTTCGGCGGATATAGCGTTCAATTTTCTTTTCTTCTAAATCGAGAATCTGTTTTTCCACTTCATCAAAGTAGAAGTGATCACTGTTTGCCAGTCTATCCACCATTTTTTCTACAAATTCGTCAAAAGAAATTAAATAAAATAGTGCATTAAGCCTTTGGGCGTCAAAGTTTTCATTCTTCTCCCAATCCCAAGTATCGTATTGTCTGACAAGCTCAACAAACTCTGCCATGCTGTCAGAAGCTGTTAGATGCCCGTTTTTTACAAGGTATTCATACAATAAAGAAGTTGCACAGGTAGATACACCGTCTGCATCTTCTACTAAAACATGTCCCCATTCAAAATCATTAAGGTGCAAGGCTGTTTTATGATGATCAATAAGTTGAACCTTGCCACCCTTCTTATAATAATCATCAAGCCTGATAGCATTTTCCTCACTTACAGACAGGTCTGTCACAATTAGGAAGGTATCCTCAGGTTTGTGATCAAGGAATCTTTCCACTTCTAGATTTAGGCTGGAAACGGAATTATAGCGGACCTCGACGCTTTCTCCAAAGGCAAGCTTTGCGATGATTCCACAGCCAACGCCATCCAAGTCGTTATGCGATAATAATTTATACATTTTTTTCACCTCTGCCCAATAGTATAATCTAATATGGAAAAAATAGAACAACTATCGCGAATAATTCTTCTTATTAGAACATAAAAAAGAGAAGACCTAAGGATGATACTTAGGTCTTTTCATTAATTAATCAAAAGAAACAAAAACCTGATAGTCGCCTACTTGCATTTCAACCATATAATCTGACATCTGATAATAGATGTTATTCATAAGAATTCCACTGCTGATAAGGCTCTCGTGTTCTCTTACTAGTGAAAGAAATTCCTCAGACCCGCCAAGCTTAAGATCAATACGCTTTTCCACAGGTAGGTTTTTCTGCTTTCGTAAGTCTTGAACAGAGCGAATAAAATCTCTTATGAGACCTTCCTGTGCCAACTCAGCGGTGATGCTCGTATCTATTATAACAGTAAAGTTCCTATTTGATGCCTCACTATAGCCTGACATAGAAGCAGACTTATAAACAAGCACATCTTCTTTTTGAAGCTCTACTTGCTGTCCATCCACATTTAAACTCAAGTGCCCATTGTTAAGAAAATACTCAATCTCTTTCTGTGTGAGATTGGAGAGGGCATGATTAGCGGGATTTGCCAGCTTGCCGAGGCGCTTGCCGGCATTTTTAAAGTGAAGCTTAAGGCTATGCTGTATATATCCTTTGCTCGATTCGGCCCAATCTATCTGTTTCACATTCAGTTCACTCTTGATGATTTCACTAAAGCTTCGCAGTACATCAGAGGCTAGATCGTTTGAAATGATTGCCATCATGGCCAAAGGCTGTTTTGTTTTGACTTGAGTCTGATGGCGAATACTTCTGCCAAGCTCTACAATTTCTCTGACTGCGTTCATTTCCTGCTCAAGCTCTAAATCAATGGCCGATTCAGCGCTTTTTGGAAAATCCTCCAAATGAACACTTCTTCCTGTCAGTTTAAAATGTATATCTTCAGCTGTAAAAGGCGTAAATGGTGCAAGCAGCTTTGTTATTTGTACAAGCAAATTATAAAGGGTATGGTAAGCGCAGATTTTGTCTGCGGTCATTCCTTCACTCCAAAACCGTTCTCTGTTTCGACGGATATACCAGTTGCTGACATCCTCAAGCAAATTGCCGATATGCCTTGCAGCATTTGTCAGCTGGAAGTTTTCCATTTCCTTATTTACTTGCGAAACAGTCAAAGCAAGACGAGAATTAGCCCATTTGTCCATTAATGTTAACGTACTAGCTTCCATAAGTGTTGTTTGTGGATTAAATCCATCAATGTCAGCATACAGCGTATAAAAATGGTGGAGGCTTGTTAATGTATCGATTAGTTTAGACTTTGCTTCTTGGACATTTTTAACGGAAAATCTTTTCTGGTTCCATGGAGCGCTGTCTTCAATTAATGCCCATCTTAATGAGTCGGCTCCATATTCATGGATAAGCTCAACTGGATCGAGTGCATTTCCTTTGCTTTTAGACATTTTCTGCCCATTTTCATCAAGTACATGGCCTGTTGCTAATACATTTCTATATGGCAGCTCTCCATTATAAAGTGTGGATACAGCTAATAAGGAATAAAACCAGCCGCGTGTTTGGTCAATGCCCTCAACAACTACATCTGCTGGATACTGGCTTTTCCATAGTTCTTTGTTTTCAAATGGTGCATGATATTGTGCAAAGGGCATGGAGCCACTGTCGAACCAAACGTCGATTACCTCAGGTGTGCGCACCATCAGCGTGCTACAGGAAGCACAAGGGAATGTAACTTTATCAACATAGGGCTTATGAAGCTCAAGCTCACCCAAATTACTGTCTGTTAGGTTCGCTAAATCAGCGATGCTTTTTGGAGCTGTTTGTTTTTTACATGCAGGACATTCCCAAACATTTAAAGGTGTTCCCCAATACCTGCTGCGGCTGATGTTCCAATCTACCAATTGCTCAAGAAAATTTCCGAAGCGTCCATCCTTTATATGGTCTGGATACCAGTTTACCTGCTGGTTATTTGCTATCATTGCTTCCTTGACAGCCGTTGTTTGGATGAACCAGCTTTCAAGCGCATAATAAAGAAGGGGAGAGTCACATCGCCAGCAATGAGGATAGGAATGTTCATATTTTTCTTTATGAAATAATAAGCCTTTTTCATGCAGCAGCTTGATGATATCCACGTCACAGTCTTTAACAAATCTGCCTGCTAATGGAGTGACTGCTTTTGTATATTTACCACTCCCATCAACGACTTGAACGAAGGACAGATCATTTTCCTGAACAAGACGATAATCGTCTTCCCCGTATGCAGGTGCAATATGGACAATACCTGTTCCACTGTCTGCTGTAACAAAATCTCCGTGGACGACATAATGGCCCTTTTCGACAGTGGTGAAGGAAAACGGTGCTTCATAGTGAAGTCCGAGCAAGTCGCTGCCTTCTAATGTTTCGAGAATAACGCTGTCTGCTGACATAGCTTTTTGGGCAAGCGCTTTAGCTGTGATAAGGATTTCAGAACCTGTCTGTATCCGAACATATTCAAGCTTGGAGTTAACCGCAAGCGCAACATTTGCTGGTAAAGTCCAAGGCGTTGTCGTCCAACCGAGGATAAACTCGTTATCCCTGCCTTTTAGTTTAAATTTAACAGTTGCGCTCAAGTCTTTCACATCTTTATAGCCTTGCGCAACCTCATGGGAGCTTAAGGATGTTTGACAGCTTGGGCAGTAGGGAGAAACCTTATGTCCTTTGTATAGCAGTCCTTTGTCATGAATGGTGCCGAGGATATGCCACACAGACTCAATGTATTCATTGCTCATGGTCATATAGGGATTTTCCATGTCTACCCAATAGCCTAATTCCTTCGTAAAATCCCGCCATTGCTTTTCATAGGAAAAGACGCTTTCCTTACATTTTTGAATAAATGCCTCTACTCCATATTCTTCAATTGCTTGCTTACCAGAGATGCCTAAAGCCTTCTCAACGCCAAGTTCAACTGGTAGACCGTGTGTGTCCCAGCCAGCCTTGCGGACAACCTGCTTACCTGCCATTGTCTGGTAACGTGCGATGATATCCTTAATTGTTCTGCCAAGTGCATGGCCTACATGTGGCATACCATTAGCAGTAGGTGGACCCTCGTAGAAAACAAAGGATTCTTGATTCTGTCTTGCTTCAACTGACTTTTCAAAAATATGCTCCTGCTCCCAAAATAAGCGTATCTTTTTCTCTCTTTCTGCTTGCGTTTGCTGTTGGCTTTTTTCCATGATAAATCCTCCTTTAAGGTGAATGCTTACCAGAAAATACCGGAACATGATTATGGAGTAAATAAAAAACACCCGTCCCTATAAAAAGGGACGAGTGTTATATACCCGCGTTACCACCCAAATTCTGCTGCAATAAGCAGTCAGCTCTTAGTCAACGTACCATCATACGTGTTCCTTGTTAACGGTGGAAGTCCCGGCAAGGCTTACTTTATTTCAGCCTTGCATCTCAGAGATGATTTTTCTGTCTGGATTCATTTGCCGGCTTCCACCATACCCGGCTCGCTGTAAATTCATGCCAAGACATACTTGTTCTCTTCATCGATTTTTATAAATTCTGGAATGTTTTGTATATAATAGCACTTATCATTTTTTTATTCAAGAGATAATAGCTGTAGTAATATACTATACGGAAGTTGTGCTTTTTAGTGACTGCAAATAATGGGATATTGCCAATAAGGGATAGATTTTGTTGTAGCTATGGTAATGAATATAGAATTGTCCAGGCAGTCCAATGCCTGTTGGATAGATGCTCTCTGTATCCTTGTTTTTTGTCAAAAGAAATTTTAGTCCTCTTGTAACTGCCTCACTTTTTGATTCACCTGCGGCAACCAGGGCATCAATTGCCCAGGCAGTTTGGGAATCTGTACTAAAAGGAAGGGAGATAAAGGTGCGCTTTTCACTGCTTCGGCATGATTCACCCCAGCCACCATCCTGTCTTTGAACGGATTTCAACCATTTGACACCTTTTGCTATACTCGCATGTTTTTTGGAGAAGCCAGCAGCCCGTAATCCAGTGATTGCTGCCCATGTACCATAAATATAGCAAACACCCCAGCGTCCGTACCAAGAGCCATCTTTCTCTTGATTATCTTGAAGCCATTGAACAGAGGCTTTTACGTGAGGGTGGTTTGCAGTTAACCCGGAAAAATTTCCTAAATATTCAAGTACTCTGCCTGTCAAGTCAGGTGTAGATGGGTCGACAGCAGCATCTTTGGCATTTTCAATCGGCACATGCTGAAGAAGCTCCCAATCTGTATTTTTTTCGAACGCTCCCCAACCACCATCTTTGTTTTGCATGGACAGCAGAAAGTTAGTCCCACGCTGCCAGGCCGCGTGAATGACTTTACTATTGGTGGTTGATCTTGTTAAGGCTCTTAATGCAGCAGAGGTGTCATCATTATCTGGATTATTTGTATTAATATCAGAGAACCCCCAGCCCCCAGGAGAGGTCCCTTTATTATGAACATGCCAGTCTCCTAATTTTGTATGCTGCTTTTTTAAAAGATAGTCAACAGATTTGGAGATTAACTCATCGCTTGGTAAACAGCCTGCTTCTTGCAGGCTGTAGCTAATCAAAGCTGTGTCCCATACCGTGCTTGTTGAATTCTCCAAATGGGCATATGTTCCTTTCTTGTCAATAAGGGCGGAGAGTCCTGACATAGCCTTTTGGATAATTGGTGAGTCTTTACGATAGCCGAGTGACAGAAGCCCGTAAATCATAAAAAAAGTTGCACTTGCATAGCTGTATAATGTTCCGTCCTCCTCAAGCCGGTCTAATATATATTTCTCTGCATAGTAATAGCCAAGCTGATGAAGGTAGCTGGGCCATTTCCCAATCCTTTTCATTTCCTTCCAAACAAACGAAAAAGGAGATCTTTCATCTTCTATATAATCAATGGCAGGGGAAGTTTCGTCGTTTCTAATATGTAGGTCGCTTAGGTCTGGTTTGTTACCATCTTTGATGGTGAATTTTTTATTAGAGGCAAGGAGCATCGGGATGAAATGGATACGTGCATATGCGCTGAATTGAAAGAAATTAAGTGGTTGGAAGGAAGGCAGCAGCAAAAAAGTCATGGGAACGTATATCATTTTAGACCAAGGATAAAGTCCATTGACTGAAAGCATCCACCTAATCATAAAATGTGCCTTAGAAATGCCTCCGTTCTCCACTATAAAGGTTTTTGCTTTTTTCATATTTTCATCGGTACGATTCACATATCCGGAATATAAAAGCGCAGTATAAGCGATAATTGTTGCAGATAAATGGCCGTTCGGTTCATCTTGATATGCTTTCCAATAGCCTTCCTTCTGTTGCGAGGCTTGCAATGAATCAACAAGTAGCTTAATGTTTGCTTCCTCTGTTTTCATATCCAGCGCCCTGCATGTAATGATAAAGAAGGCATCTGTCATTAAACTGCCTTGAAAACGAAAGTGAAAGGAGCCGTCTTTATGTTGCAGGCTCGCAAGTTCAGCTACTCTCCGTTTTTGTTCCATAACAATCAGTTCTGTTTCCAAAGTAATCACCTCGGGTAACGTTATTCTATTTTCTAAGGTATGCGGTTAAGCTAGGTTATCATGATTGAAAAGGGAAAGAAAAAAATGGAAGCGGTTTTTAGAGGGGAGAATTGAGGTATATGGAAAGAAAAAACGTAAGAAAGAGGAGATTGTATGGTTCGTAAATTAGAACTTGTGTTTGATGCGAATGCAGAATTAGGCGAAGGACCTTTTTGGGATAATAAGAAAGAACTGTTGTATTGGGTTGATATTGATAAGAGAAAAGTTTGTACCCATAATCCGCGCAAAAATGAAAGTAGGGAAGTAGTACTTTCACAAAAAGTCAGTGCCATTATTCCAGCCCTTGGCAAGAATAGAGCAGTTGTTGCGTTGGAAAATGGCTTTCACTATTTAGACTTGGACAGCGGGGAATTGCAGGCGATATTTGATCCAGAGGAGCATTTGCCTGCTAACAGGTTTAATGACGGGAAATGCGACGCAAAAGGACGTTTCTGGGCAGGAACAATGAGTACAAGTGATGAGAAGGAGAAAGCAGCATTATATTGTTTAGATAAAGATGGATCCATAACGAAGAAGGTCGATAAGTTAAGTACTTCTAATGGTTTGGCTTGGTCTTTAGACAATAAGTACCTCTATCTTATTGATACACCTGTACAAAAGGTATATCAGTTTGATTTTCATTTAGATTCTGGGGACATTGATAAAAAGAAAGCTATCATTGATTTTTCAGATGAAGAAGGCTTCCCAGATGGAATGACGATAGATGAAGAAGGAATGCTGTGGATTGCCCATTGGGGAGGCGGACAGGTCTCAAGATGGGATCCAAACAGTGGAAAGAAATTAGAGAGCATAAATGTGCCCGCACCGAATGTCACTTCCTGTGCGTTTGGCGGTGAAAATTTAAATGAACTATATATCACAACAGCACGAACAGGTATGAGTTCAGAGGATCTGGAAAAGTTTCCGTTATCAGGAGCCCTTTTTACATGCAAAATGGATGTGAAAGGATTTCCTGGGAATTATTTTGGCGGCTGAAATGCTTGAAAGAGCAAAAAAGATTCATGGTAATGTATCCATGAATCTTTTTTATATTTAGCTTCCTGATGGTTTTGCATCTTGATTCTGGAAGATTGCCAGCTTATCTACGAGATTTTTGCTGGCAGAATCTAAGCCGATAATGTTGACTGTATTGTCATTTTCTCTGAGCTTAAGAACAACTTTATCGATGGCTCCAACAGCAGAGTCATCCCAAATACGTGATTCGGAAAAATCAATAACGATATTTTTGTGCTGGTGTTCGTTGTTAAATGCTGTTACAAAGCTGTCGACAGATGCAAAAAACAGTTGGCCCTGCACATAGAATTTTTGCTCATTTTCTGTGTACTTCTTCGTAACATTAACATGTGATAGCTTCGCTGCAAAAAAGACGGCACTCAAAATAACACCTGCAATGACTCCTTTTGACAAGTCATGTGTAGCAACTACAATAATCACTGTAACAAGCATGACAATTGCGTCTGTTCGCGGAGCTTTTACTAAGTACTTGAAGGAAGACCAATCAAATGTGCCGATACAAACCATAATCATAATGCCAACAAGCACTGGCATTGGTATTTGGACAACAAGATCGCCTAACACAATGATTAAAAACATTAAGAAAGCTCCTGCGACAAAGGTGGAAAGTCTGCCTCTGCCCCCTGATCTTACATTAATTCCAGATTGGCCAATCATAGCACAGCCAGCCATACCACCGAAGAAGCCAGTAATGATGTTAGCGATCCCCTGTCCTCTAGCTTCTCTGTTCTTATTGCTGTCTGTGTCTGTTGCATCATCAAGAATACTCGCTGTTAGCAGTGACTCTAGTAATCCTACAACTGCCATGGCAATGCTATATGGAAAAATGATAGCAAGTGTTTCAAAGTTGAATGGAATATCTGGAATCAAGAATGAAGGCAAGGTTTTTGTTATATTGCCTAAATCGCCTACAGTTTCAAGCTGCATATTTCCAAAGATAGATACAATTGTTAACACGATAATAGCAATTAAAGGTGCTGGTACGACTTTAACATATCTAGGCAAAATATATACAATCAATAAAGTAATCGCCACGAAAACATACGTCATATTGGAAATCCCAAGAAAATGGGGCATTTGTGCCATAAATATTAAGATGGCAAGGGAATTCACAAACCCAATCATAACTGCTCTTGGTATAAACTTCATTAGCTTGGCAATTTTAAAGATACCGAAAATCACCTGAAAAACTCCTGTAAGAACTGTTGCTGCAAACAAATATTGCAGCCCGTAATCTCTTACTAGTGGTCCCATCAGCAAAGCCATCGCCCCTGTTGCTGCAGAAATCATCGCAGGTCTGCCGCCAGCAAAAGAAATAATTATAGCAATACAGAAGGAAGCATATAACCCAACCATTGGGTCAACACCTGCAATAATCGAGAAGGCAATTGCTTCTGGAATCAATGCCAATGCAACAACGATACCTGAAAGAATATCCGCTCTGACATTGAAAAACCATTCACGTTTTATTTTTTCTATCAAAATTATTCACCTCATTATAGTTGGCCATTCAATAAGGAGAAGTGTAACAGAAATCTTCCCAAAAGGGAATATGTATTGGGAAGATTTTTACAAAAGTCATTTTCCTATCTATAATAATTAGTAGCAGAAATAACAAGGGAGGCATAATGATGATAATTGGCTATATGCGGCCTGCCCAAGGGGATACGGATTGTAAGCTTCAGGAACAGAAGCTAACTGGCTTATGCGCAAGGTTAGTAAAAGAAGAGCATTCCTCAGCAAAAAAAAGAGTGGTGCTTTACCAACTGCTGGAGCAGTTAAATAAGGGCGACAAAATTGTCGTATGCAAATTGTTTACACTTGCAGACTCAAGCAGGCATCTTTTTGAATTACTGGAAGTTCTCGAGCAAAAGGGAGCCTTTTTACAAACATTGCATGAAGATATTGATATGGAACATAAAAAGGAATATTCCTTAAAGAAAATGGTCGGACATTTAGTTGAGTTCCAAAATGAAATCATCAGTGAACGAACGAAAAAGGGGATGGAATTTGCGAAGAAAAAGGGGATATCGACAGGTAGACCCCGCAAAGCAGATGAAAATGTAAAAAAGGCTATTGAGATGTATCAGAGTAAAAGATATAGCTTGAAAGAAATTAAAGAGTCTACAGGTATAAGTAAATCTACTTTATACCGCTATTTAGAAAACTAAAAGGCGGTGAGCTTATGCGCAAAATCGCGGTGTGCACATATAAGGAAGAGTGGCGTTTTCTGTTTGAAGAAGAAAAACGGGAGATTAAGAAGATATTCGGGCATGAACTACTGGAAATACATCATATAGGAAGCACAAGTATAACTGGCATGAAGGCAAAGCCTGTTATAGATATTATGCCTGTTGTGAAAAATATACATAATGTGGAGAAATTTTATAACGAGTTGGCTGAATTGGGTTATGAAGCGAAGGGTGAGAACGGAATTCCTGGCAGAAGATACTTGCAAAAAGGCGGAGATGAACGCACACATCATGTCCATATTTATGAAAGAGATAATAAGGATATACTCCGTCATCTTGCATTTCGTGATTATTTGCGTGTAAACAAAGAGGATGCTACACAATATGGTGATTTAAAAGAGGCTTTAGCAAAAAAGTATCCGAATAATATTACCGCTTATATAATGGGAAAGCATGAGCTAACAACCGCTCTTGAACAAAAGGCATTAGCTTGGGCACACTGCATAAATACCTCTAACCTTAAACTAAAATGATTTTTCTCCGTGCAGGCACTCACTATTTTAACAGCTTGACTAATAATAAAAAAAAGTAAAAAGGAGAATAGTAAGTGTATCAACTTTGCGCGGGGGGATAATCATGCCAGAACAGAAGATTGAGCTTACCTCAACTGAGATAGCTTCGTTATGGACCTCTTATATGAATAACACGATGAGTAAATGTGTGCTGAGCCATATGAAGCAGTATATTACAGATGAAGAAATAGCTGAGGTTGTGGAAAGTGCATATACAATCTCTATCAAGGAAGTGGATAAGCTTGAGCAAATTTTTAGGGAAGAGAAGTTTGCACAGCCATATGGCTTTACAGATAAAGACGTCTACCTTGATGCCCCTGCTTTATTTACAGATACCTTCTCTTTACTATATATAAATCATATGGCAAAAGCAGGGATGCTTGCCTACAGTGGTTTCACTGCGATGAGCTTTAGGGAAGATATCATAGAGCATTTTATTTTATCCCTGCAATTAACTGTTAAGCTTTATAAGCACAGCAATGATGTGTTAAGGAAAAAGGGTCTGTTAGTACGGTCACCTTACATAATGCCACCTGCAAATAAAGATTATATTGACAGTAACAGCTATTTAAGCGGACTAAATATCTTCCATAAAAAGCGTCCATTAAATGCAATAGAGATATCTCATTTATTTATGAATATCCAGACGAATAATATTGGCTATAAAATAAGTCTTGCCTTTGGGCAAACTTCTGATAACAAGGATGTTCAGGGCTATATGGTTCGTGGGAAGGATATTTCGCAAAAACATGTAAAACTATTTGCGGACACTTTAATTGATAGCAATATCCAGAGTCCGATGTCATCTGATATTGGGATAACACAATCAACAATCAGGACATTCTCTGATAAATTAATGATGTTTCATATGGCTTTATTGAGTGCATCAGGAATAGGCAATTATGCAACAGCTGCTGGTGCGAGCCAAAGAAGTGACATTGCTATTAATTATGAACGCCTTTCCTTTGAAATAGCTCAATATGCGAAAACTGGCGCAAATATTATGATTGAAAACAGCTGGCTTGAGCAGCCTCCAGCAACAGCCGATAGGGAAAAACTTATTAAAGAGAAGCAATCGGAGTAACTATGACTGCTTTCTGTTAACGTAAAAAAAAAGACAAAGCCTACATAAAAGGAGGCTTTGTCTTTTTTTACGTAGCAGGTTTTTTTAAATTTTGCTGAATTATGTGAGCGCTTTCTTCTAATATGTACATAACCGGCATTTGGGAGGTGATATTAGAATCGCCCAAAAACACTTCTGTCACATAATAGGCTATGTTTATGTCTGAGATTTTTGCAAGCTGGCAGTTTTTGTTGTTCGTGATACTTACAATGTTGGAGCCTTCTATTTTAAGTTGGTTAGCTAAATTAAGGGTGAAATCTGTCTCACCAGAAACAGAGAGAATGATGGAAGTGCTGTTTTTTAATTCTTTGCTGTTTATGGGATAAAAAGGATCTTTAATATAAGAGGAAAATTTGCCAAGACTAGAAAAATACCTTGCGCCATATTCAGCGAGTATTCCTGAGCTCCCTGTGCCTACAAAAATGATTTTGTCTGTCCGCAGCACAAGCTCTGCCATTTTTTGAATATGTGATTCGAAATTTCCCTTCATCGTCCGTTCAAGAAACTCAGATAGATAGTACTTTGTAGATTTTAAATTCTCTTGCTCATTTCTGTCCAAAAACAGCTTGAGCTTCACTTTAAATTCTGAAAAGCCATCACAGTTCAGCTTTCGGCAAAAACGTAAAATACTTGAGGTGGATACATGGGTTTGATCCGATAGCTCTCTTATCCGCATATAAATGACCTTATCGCTGTTTTTCGTGATGAAGTTGTAAAGAACCATTTCCAATTCATTAAATGTTTGGACCATCTCTTTTGTAAACAGGTTGATCTCCTCCTAAGCTAGGATTTGTTCTATTTCGTATTGATTTCAAACCACATTATAACTATAAAACAACATGTGCCATAATTGAAACAATTTCCTTAAAATGAAACAAAAATCTAAGTTACGAAATGATATTGATAAATAAATGAAAGCGTATACAATACAATACAAGGAGGAGTTAACAAAGAATATATAGGAGAAAAATTAGGAGGGGTTCATTATGAAAAAGCTTTTATTAGTTTGTGCAGCAGGAATGTCTACAAGTTTGTTAGTTAACAAGATGAAGGATGCGGCAGAGGAAAAGGGAATAAGCATTGAAATTTTTGCCTTGCCTGTATCAGAATGCCAAAGTGTTGCTGATCAAGTCGATGTTGTTTTGTTAGGGCCTCAGGTTCGTTACCAAAAGCCACAGGTGGAGTCCATTATTGCGGGCAGAGTACCGGTAGAGGTAATTGATATGAGAGCATATGGAACGATGAATGGCAAAGCTGTTTTAGAAAGAGCGCTTGAACTGCTGTAAGAAATATAAATAAAGAAAAATAAGTCAGGCAAGACCTCCTGTACAGCATGAAAAAACATCCATCTGCCTGTCAAACAGATTCTACATCTAAAGGGTGCAGAATTATAATTTAATAGGGGGAGTAACATATGGGTTTTATGGCCAATTTTGAAAAGTTTGCTGAGAAGGCTTTGGTGCCTGTTGCGTCTAAATTGAACTCACAGCGGCATATTGTAGCAATTCGGGATGCATTTATTTTATCTTTTCCGATTACCCTTGCTGGTTCACTTATCGTTTTGCTCAATTTTGCTGTTTTGGCGCCAGACGGTTTTATCGCCAAGATATTATTTCTTCATAAGCTGTTTCCAGGCTTAGCTGACCTGCAATCCGTTTTTTCGCCTGTATTAAACGGATCAACGAACATTTTGTCCATGTTCATCGTCTTTCTCGTAGCAAGAAATATGGCCATCTCACTTAAATCAGATGAACTGCTGAGCGGTTTGACGGCTTTGTCCACCTTCTTTATTATTTATCCGCCATACACTGCGGTTGAAGGCACAAGCTTCCTTACAACGCAATGGGTTGGCGCACAAGGGCTTTTCGTAGCTATAATTGTAGGTTTGCTTGTTGGTGAATTTTTCAGTGTGCTTTCCAAGTCGAAGAAATTGCAGATAAATATGCCGGCATCGGTCCCGCCTGCTGTTGCACGGTCATTTAAGGTGCTGATTCCGATCATCATTATTACGGTGGCGTTCGCAATTGGAAACGCAATCATTAATGCTTTTTATCCAAAAGGCTTGCATGAATTTATTTATGCTGTCATTCAAACACCGTTAAAGCATTTGGGCACTAATATCTTTTCACTTGTCATCTTGGCAATCGTTTCTAACCTGTTATGGGTATTCGGTATTCATGGTCCTAATACAATTGCTGCCATTCGTGAGGCTATGTTTGCTGAAGCAGGTCTAGAGAACTTGAACTATGTGGCAGAGCATGGTTCTGCATGGGGAGCGCCATATCCTGTGACATGGGCAATCAATGATGCCTTTGCAAACTATGGTGGATCTGGCATGACCTTAGGTTTATTAATTGCGATATTTATTGTTGCTAAGCGAAAGGATTACCGAGATATAGGCAAGCTTTCCATAGCTCCAGGTCTATTCAATATCAATGAACCAGTTATTTTCGGTTTACCAGTCGTGCTTAATCCAATCTTAATTCTGCCGTTTATATTGGTTCCTGCTATCAACATTATTATCGGCTATGCTGCTATTGTTACAGGATTGATTCCGCCTATCGCCTATTCAGTGCCGTGGACAACACCTGGACCGCTGATTGCGTTCCTAGGAACTGGCGGAAACTGGCTCGCATTAGTTGTTGGCTTTGTCTGCTTAGCCGTTTCGACACTCATCTATATTCCGTTTGTAATGGCAGCAAACAAAGCTGCTGCTGAAAATAATTTTGGCTCTGGTGATTCGGAGAAATCAGCCTAATAGAATGAACGAATTTACTTTTGAGTTTTATTGTGGTCAAATCAGATTTGTAAGAGATTTTTTTACGGAATATGAAGACAATTATGTGTCAACAACTGTGGCGCAAACTAGCAGAATAAAAGCAATTGTCATTGTGAAAACATTGCTTTCTTCACATGAAGTGTTAAAACATCTTGAAAATGTTTTTAAACAATCAAAATATGGTTGTGCACTTCATTTTACGGCAAAGGCTGTTGGTGATCCCTTTTAATAAAAGCAAAGAGACCTCTGGAAAAAGGAGGTCTCTTTGCTTTGCTAAAAAACTAAAGGCTCATAGTGTACCAATTAAATTACTTGATAGGCAATACCGTTGAAGATTTGATTTCTCTAAGTGCGAGGCTAGTATTGATTTTTGAGATACCAAGCTTGTTCAGTTTTTTAATAAAGCTTTCTAATCCTCTTGTGTCTTTATTGGCAACCTTTAAAAGGTAATCGTATTCGCCTGTCAAACAGTGACATTCCAAAATTTCCTCCATCCTGCTTAAAACACCTTCAAGCTCTGCGATCGCCTCTTCCTGATGAATATTAGTCGAAATAGAAATATAGCACAGTAAATCAAAGCCTAGCTTGTTATGGTTAAGGATGGCAACCTGCTTGTCAATAAACCCCTCTTTTTCCAAGCGCTTAATGCGGGCATGTGTGGCAGGAGGAGACAGGTTAACGAGCTTAGCCAGTTCTGCATTAGAAAGCTGTGCGTTTTTTTGTAATAAGTCCAATAGATTTAAGTCAATTCCATCAAGTACCTTATTAACAATGGTTTCCATTGAGTTTACCCACCTTTCTTTTATTCCGTATACTCCCTCGGAAAGTAGCTGGAAATGAATATAATTACGATAATATTTATAATAATTAATAAAGTTTTGTATTTACTGTATTATACAAAATTTTATACCGTTAAGGAAGACGCGGTGATACGATATTAACAAGAATAACGCATGTTGCTTGTGCGAAGGAGCTGTTAGTATGCCGTATGTTTTTCTGCTGATTACGAGTTTTTTATTTGGGGGGAATTTTGTTTTAGGTAAATCACTTGTTGGTCATGCATCGCCAGGCACGCTGACAAGCTTGAGATGGGTGCTTGCTGTTATATGTTTAATGCCAATCATTTGGAGACAAGAGAAACGACTTATTCCTCCAAAGGAAGCATTACTGCCTTTAATCTTAATGGGAATAACAGGGGTAGCTGCTTTTAATCTGCTGCAATTTCATGCACTTGAGTACACATCAGCCAGCAATGTTGGCTTAATCTCCACATTAAATACCATTTCAATTGCTTTGTTTTCCTTTCTTTTTTTAAAGGAAAAAATTAATCGCTGGCAGGTCGGTTCCATGGTTCTGTCCCTTTTTGGAGTTGTGCTCGTATTAACAGAAGGAAGGCTTGGTTTGTTACTGGAACTGCATTTTAATAAAGGTGATTTATACATGATTGGCGCTGTTTGCATCTGGGGCATTTACTCTGTGTGCAGCAGATGGGCAATGAGAAAAACATCGCCGCTAATGGCAACATTTGCATCTGGGGCAATTGGTGTTATTCTGCTGTTACCGTTTAATGCTGTTGATTTCACGATTACGAACATAAATGCTTCCTTTATAATATCTATCATCTATACTGGTGTTGTTTCAACTGTCATTTGTATGGTGCTTTGGAATATTGGAGTTCAAAAACTCGGTGCTACCGAAGCAGGTTTATTCCTTAACTTCAACCCGATATTTACGGCGATTTTGGCATTTGTATTTCTTAATGAAAAAATGAGCTGGATGCAGGCTTTAGGCAGCATTGTTGTTATAGCCGGCTGTTACTTATTCACAAAGCTGAAAAAGTTTTCTGATCATCCATTAAAGGATAGTTCGATCCATTTAGAAGAGGGAAATTCGACAATATTCGTCCATGGAAAAAAGTAGTCCTTCCTATTTTAGTCGAAATTTACTATAATATATGTACACATAAGCAAGGGGGGATTTCATATATTGGAGTCTCCTTTTGTTTGTTTAAAATTTCTTATAGAATATAGCAAGTGAGCAATGAGTTTTTACTGTTTCCGCTTTTGTTGTATAGTTAAATATAAATGTAAAAAAATTTGATAGAACAGGATGTTGAAATAATGAGTGAAAAACCATATAGAGTACTTCTTTACTATAAATATGTAACTATTGAGAATCCAGAAGAATTCACTAGTGAACATTTAGCGTTTTGTAAGGAGCTAGGTTTGTTAGGGCGTATTCTTGTATCTTCTGAAGGAATTAATGGAACGGTTTCTGGAACAGTTGAACAGACAGATAAATATATAGAAGCATTTAGACAAGACCCACGTTTGGCAGATACTATTTTTAAAGTAGACGAAGAAGAAGAACATGCCTTCAAAAAAATGCATGTACGTCATAAAAAAGAGTTGGTTAACTTAAGTCTTGAAGATGATGTTAATCCGTTAGAATTGACTGGTAATCACTTGAAACCAACGGAGTGGTTTGAACAAATGCAAGACCCTAATGCAGTGATTATTGATGCTCGCAATGACTATGAATTTGATTTAGGTCATTTCAGAGGAGCAATCAAGCCTGACATTGAAACATTCCGTGAGTTGCCAAAATGGATTGAAGACAACCGTGAAATGCTTGAAGGAAAGAAAATTTTGACTTACTGTACAGGTGGAGTGCGTTGTGAAAAATTTTCAGGCTGGCTTAAGCGTGAAGGATTCGATGATGTATCACAGCTTGACGGTGGTATCGTAACATATGGTAAAGATCCAGAAGCACAAGGTAAGCTTTGGGATGGGCAATGCTATGTATTCGACCAACGAATTAGTGTCCCTGTTAACAGAGTGGAGCATGTAGTTGTTGGTAAAGATTACTTTACAGGAGAGCCATGTGAGCGCTACGTGAACTGTGCAAACCCAGAATGTAACCGTAAAATTCTTGCTTCACCAGAAAGTGAAGAGAAATTTATGAAGAGCTGCAGCCATGAGTGCCGTACACATCCAAGAAACCTATATGTGAAAGCAAATGAGCTGACACCAGAGCAAGTTGAAGCACGAGTGAAAGAAATTGCGGAGTGGGAAGCTAACCATTCAAGCAACTTAGCATAATAAAAAAAGCTGTTTTCCTATAAGGAAAGCAGCTTTTTTATGGGTTTTACAGTTCGATACTTTCGCCAAGCTGAAGAACCTTGCCTTTAATACCACGTTCTTCCAACGCTTTGACAAATGCGTCTCCATCCTGCTCGATAGCAGGGAAAGTATTGTAGTGGATAGGGATAATCAATTTTGCTTTGTACCATTCTGCAGCCTGAACAGCATCTTCTGGTCCCATTGTATAGTGGTCGCCAATTGGAAGGAATGCTACATCAATATCATGTCTATCTCCGATAATCTTCATATCACCAAAAAGGCCTGTATCACCTGCGTGAAGAATTGTTTTTCCTTCTGCCTCAATGACAAATCCAGCAGGCATTCCGCCATAAAGAATGTTTTTGTTCTCTTCGTCAATTATTCCTGAGCTGTGGAAGGCATGAGTCATTTTTGCTTTTGCAAATTGCAGATCCAATGTACCGCCAATATTCATTCCAATTGTCTCTGCACCTTTCCAGGACATGTATGCGGCCAATTCAGGAATTGCGACAATTGGTGCGTTATTTGCTTTAGAGATTGGTGCTGCGTCCAGAATATGATCTCCATGAGCATGTGTTAAAAGCACAGCATCCACACTAATATCCTCGACACTAACAGTAGCTGCCGGATTGCCGCTAATGAACGGGTCGATAATAAGTGACTTGCCGTTTGCTTCTATTACAATTGTTGACTGTCCGTGATATGTAATTTTCATCATACCATCTCCTCTTTTTAGCTTTCTAATAATGACGCTAATTTCACTATTTAGATTAGAATAGTTTAGCCGCTTTTGCCAAGCAATATGCTTGAACTTCGTTTTGAAGTCAGCTCTTAATTCTTTGAGAGGAATGTATTATAGGAAGATTTCAATTTAACTTTTTCATCTGCAGACAGAGTAGAAATAGGCTCACGGCAGTAACCTGCATGAATACCTTGCTCGTTAAGCAAGAATTTAATGGATCTTAATATACCTAGCTCGAGCATTGATATCAATAGCGGTTTAACTTTTTCAAAAATAGCTTTAGCAGTATCTGACTCGCCACTATTAATCGCTTGTGAAATGGCCAGCATCTCATTAGGAATAATATTTCCGACAATGCTTGTGACGCCATCATAGCCATATTCCTTGTTTTCAAAAATAGTAAGGTCAGAACCTGATAGAACAGGAAATTTATTGCCCAATTGCTGCTTAACATAGAGGATATCTGCCGGATCACCAGCTTCCTTCAACGCGACAATTTGCGGAAATTGAGTTGTTAAAGAAATCAGTGTTTCAGTTTCGAGGTTGAATCCCGTTCTTGGAGGGTTGTTATAGAGCATGATTGGCAGAGAAGTGTGCGAGCAAATTCTTTCTACATAATGAAACGCTTCTTGTTGACTGATTCTTAAATAGGGAGGAAAACCAAGCATGATACCATTAAGTCCAGCACCTTCTGCAGCAACTGCAAGTTCAATTGTATCCTTTGTTAGAACGGAAGCAACACCCCCATATAATAGAAAATCATCGGCAGCTGCTTTTTTTACCTCATGAAACAAAGATATTCGCTCATGTATCGTCATGGAGTGCTGTTCACCTGTAGAGCCACTTATTAAAAGGGCGGGAACCTTGTTTTTTCGGTAATGCTCCACTAAAGAGGGAATGCCTTCTAAGTTGAGATTGCCATCCGCCATGAAAGGGGTAATCATTGCAATGCTAAATGGGATAAATGGATTAGTCATTATCATTTCCACTCCTTTTAAAATATTTTATAATTATTGTAGCCGGGGGAATTCAGAAAATCACTATTTTTCTGAAAAAAGAGGGGGATTAAATGATGACAGAAAAGGTGGCATTAAATTATGCTCTGATGATTGAACAAGTAAAAAGCAATAGTGTTAGCGAAGAGGAAATTCTGACGGCGTTGGCGAAAGGAAATGTTGGTTTTTTCAGAGAGTTCGGCAGGGGATTGCCTGATTGGGAAACGCTGTGCTCATTATATCAAAGCAATCCCAATATGATAGGGCTGCTGTTAAAAGGAGAATATGAAATCAGCTTCTTAACGAAGGGTACATTAAAGAGATTTCTATTATTCAAGTTTGGTTTAAAGGAAGGAAAAGATTATAAAGACAGTGGAGAAGCACTAATGGGCATGGTATTATCCCATTCTGACCATGAGAAATTAACGAAAAATATCGCGCGAAACTGGGTCATAAATAAGTTGGAACTGGAAAAGGAAAAGATGCGGTTTAATATTGAGCTGAGGAATAAGCCAGTGATTTAATAAATTTATTTAAGAACAGGTTGTTATTTTTCATGAAAATCTTTCTTTATTAAATAGAGGGAGGAAAGTAAGATTGATTGAATACGAACCTGGATGGATATGCTATAATGAGACTGGCTAATGAAAGTTAGCCCCTTTTTTTACACTAAAAACAGAACACACGTTCCTTTGTTAGGAGGTGCTTAATTAATGTATGAAGAATCTGTTGATGAAGTAGCAAGGTTTAGGGAAGAGAATAAAGACTTTATGGAAAATGTGATTGTACAAGGTTTTTTACGAGAACAAAGGAACTTTAAGCTGTTTACAGATGCAGTTTACCATCCTTCAAAGGAAAACAAGGACAAAGTCGATGAAGCGTTTAAGAAGTATTATTTCACGATCCGCTTCACATCCTATATTTCCTCCTCTATCCATTTCAGTGCATTGAATTTTTATAAGAAATTAAACCTCCGTGAGAAAAGATTTCCTTTGCTGCTTGATGCAGATGCCGAGGATGGAGGCAAGTCATATCAGGATTATATGGAAGACCCAACATCTAATTTCGAAACATATGCAGAAAGTGAGGGTATAAGAGAGAGCATAACAGAATATATCGCTGATCCACTTTTGTAT
Organism: Niallia circulans; assembly: GCF_007273535.1. Classification (NCBI taxonomy): domain Bacteria; kingdom Bacillati; phylum Bacillota; class Bacilli; order Caryophanales; family Bacillaceae; genus Niallia; species Niallia circulans. Next base: position 819,780 of record NZ_RIBP01000004.1, on the reverse strand, counting down.
GCTGCTATACAATCACTCTCAAATGCTCAAAAAACCGTTCTGTATTATGCATACATTAAAAAGCTTAATGATACGGAAATTGGAGCAGTCATCAAGAAAACACAGCAAAATGTATCGAAGTCTCATCAGAATGCCTTAAAAAAGATCTATAGCTATATGGCGAGAAAAAAAGGAGGAATGTAGCCGATGAGTATCGGAGATTTGACACAATGGATGTCGATTATCAGTAATTATGCATTTCCTGTCAGTGTTTCGTTATACCTTTTGTTAAGAATAGATAAAAAGCTCGACATGCTGAAAAAAGAATTGGCAGAAAGAACAAAAGATGAAAGAAAGGAAAATGCATAATGGCTACCCTGTATTCATTAGTTAAAGAGTCAAAACATAACCCTGAAGCTTTAGAGGAAGTAATTGAACTGTTTGGTCCTAAAGTCAGCAAAGCTGTCGCACAAACTTCAGCAAATGAAAAGGATGATTTATCACAGGAGCTGAAGATTTTATTAATGAAGTGTATTCAGCTTTATGACTTAGATAATGTCCCAGGCTTCTGGGAATTCAAAGACAAGCTTAGCAAGAGAAACTCATCATAAATAATAGCTTCTCCGTCAATTGGTGATGGAGAAGCTATTATTTTCCAAAATAAAGAAAAATAAATTTAGTACCTTGCAATGAATAATAGCTGGTGTTATATTATTAATTAAAGAGTAGTACTGTTTATTGAATAGTACCGAAAGAAAGGTGATTTGTGTTTGAACGTCCAATTTAAAAAAGGAGTCCTTGAGCTTTGTGTTCTTGTCCTGCTTGATAAAAAAGACAGATACGGATATGAGCTTGTTCAAAAAATTTCCGATCAGATAGAGATATCGGAAGGCTCTGTTTATCCACTGTTAAGAAGGCTAACAAAAGAAGAGTACTTTACAACCTATTTACAGGAATCCACAGAAGGTCCTCCAAGAAAATATTACACACTAACAGAAAAAGGGAGAGAATACCTCCAAGCATTGCTGCTGGAATGGCAGCAATTTAGAGACGGTGTTGATACTTTAATTAAAGAAGGTGCTAGTGATGAGTAAATACCAATTTATAAAAGAACTGTCTGTATTATTGAAGGATTTGAATACACAAGAACGACAAGAGGTACTGAATGATTATGAGGAGCATTTTCAATTTGGTTTGGACGAAGGGAAAACGGAGAACGAAATAGCAGCATCATTAGGGTCACCTAAAATTCTTGCGAAAGAAATACTTGCTAATTATCATATTGAAAATGCGAAAGGAGCTCAAACAGCTGGAAATGTCGTGCGGGCAGTATGGGCAGTGATCGGGTTAAGCTTCTTTAATCTTGTTTTCGTTTTAGGCCCGTTCATTGGGCTGGTTGGGATTATATTTGCAGGATGGATTATTAGTTTCGCTGGAATTGCTTCCCCAGTTTTTGTTCTTTTAAATAATCTTTTTGGCAGTTATTTTGACCTGTTTGAATGGTTTCTAGCAATAGGATATTGCGGAGTTGGTCTGCTTCTTATTATTGCAATGCAATGGATCACAAAATGGTTCACACGCGGGTTTATCCGCTATATTTCATACAATGCAGCATTAGTTAAAGGAGGCGTTAAGCGATGAACAAACGAAAGCTACTTTGGGCTGGCGCGATTTTGCTTGTTATCGGACTTCTTGGCAGTGTTGCTACCTATAAGCAAAGCACAGCAAAATATGCAATAAATGAAAATAAGAAAATTGAAAATGAAAATTTTGAAAATGTGGAAGTTTCGGCCGATAATGCTACGATAGAAATTTACCCATCTGCCAACGCTGACTCATATGCTGAGTTAACAGGAATGAAACGAGGGAATAGGGAGCTGGACTTTACTGCTGATGTTAATGGAACTACCTTAAAGGTGACAGCTAAAGAAAAAGGAAGTCAGCTATTTTCCGTGAATTTCTTTGAAAGCATTGAGTTTAACTTGAAGCTTTACTTGCCAGATAAACAATATAATAAATTGATGGCAAAAATCAGCAACGGCAAAATTTCCATACAGGAGCTGTCTGCTAAACAGGTTGATGTTCATACTTCGAATGGCCGATTGGACCTCGCTAATCTTACTGCTGACAAAGTTAAAGCAAGATCTGCAAATGGACGAATCCAGTTGGACAATGTTTCAGGCCAGATTGAAGGGACAACAATGAACGGAAGAATAGAACTGAACACAAAGACGTTGGATGAGGATATTCGCTTAGAAACAAGTAATGGTGAAATTTCAATAACAACTGAAAAGGAGCCTGAAAATACGAGCATAACGGCAGATACGGATAACGGTGATATTGAAATGTTCAACAATTCCAACTCATATCTTATCTTTGGAAAAGGTGAAAATAAAGTAAGCTTAAAAACAAACAACGGTGATATTGAGATAAATTAATAAAAAGGCTCCTTTTTTCAAACGATAAAGGAGCCTTTTTATTTAGGAAAGATTTATAAAATAAAGCTGTTGACAAGTAAACGTTTACACAATTACCTTTATATAGACCAATCGTTATAATTTTTTTGGGGAGGATGTAAACTTGGGTGAAAAGGGAAACACTCGTGAGCTGATTCTGGAGACGGCCTCTCGATTATTCCAGACACAAGGCTATTATGGTACTGGCTTGAATCAAATAATTGCAGAGAGCAAAACGCCGAAAGGATCACTTTATTACTATTTCCCTAACGGTAAAGAGGAATTAGCAATAGAGGCAATAAAATATACAGAAAATCTACTGCTTCAGAAGACAAAGGATATGCTGTTTTCTACAAGTGATCCAATAACAGCCTTTCAGCTACATATTAATGAAATTGCCGCTGATTTTGATAAAAAGGAAAATGTTCAGGGCATGCCGATCGGACTTATCGCATCGGAAACAGCATCAACTTGTGAGCCGATAAGAAAGGCGTGTGTAGTGTCATTTGAAAAATGGCAAGCTGTCTACACGGAGAAGCTTAAGGAAAGCGGATTTCCTGCGGAAGAAGCTGCAGATTTAAGCATTGTTATTAATTCTATGATAGAGGGAGCAATTGTGTTGTGTTTGACAAAACAGTCAGGCATGCCATTGAGAATTGTTTCCGAAAAGCTTTCAAAGCTACTGTCTCAAGAAAAGTAAGAAAGAAGGGGATTAATTAATGGAAATGAATATGGACGCGGTAAAGGGGAAGTCAATGGAGGGCAAGCAGTTTAAAACAGTGCCTATCGTAGCTTCTTTCTTGATTGCCGGTTTTATAGGTATGTTCAGTGAAACAGCCCTGAATATGGCATTAAATGATTTGATTACAATTTTTAATATTGCGCCGACAACGGTTCAATGGCTTACAACTGGATTTTTGCTGACATTAGGAATTCTTGTTCCGATTTCAGGATTATTATTACAATGGTTTGAAACAAGACAGCTATTCTTTGCTTCTTTGGGTTTCTCTATTCTCGGAACGTTGATTGCTGCTCTTGCACCGACGTTTGAATTTTTGTTAGTGGCTAGAATTGTGCAGGCTGTTGGTACTGCATTGCTGCTGCCTTTAATGTTTAATACGATCCTGCTTATCTTCCCTCCAGAAAAAAGAGGAGGAGCTATGGGAATGATCGGGCTTGTTATCATGTTCGCTCCTGCTACTGGACCGACGATTTCAGGTTTGATTATTGAAAATCTGACATGGCATTGGATTTTCTGGATTTCCTTACCGTTCTTAGTATTTGCTTTATTATTCGGAATTCGTTATATGGAAAATGTCTCAACTGTAACAAAACCGAAAATTGATATATTATCAATCCTGCTTTCTACATTAGGGTTCGGTGGAATTGTGTTTGGCTTCAGCAGTGCTGGAGAAGGCGGAGATCACTCAGGCGGTTGGGAAAGCCCAGTTGTCATTGTCTCCTTAATTGTAGGTGTGCTTTCACTGCTATTATTCTCTATTCGACAGCTTAAAATGGAACAGCCAATGATTAATCTGCGCACATTTAAATACCCAATGTTTGTATTAGGACTTCTATTAGTATTTATGTCAATGATGATTATTCTTTCTACTATGCTGCTACTTCCTATGTACCTGCAGGGTGGTTTAGGCTTAACTAGCTTTACAGCAGGTCTATTATTACTACCAGGTGGCTTAATTAATGGATTCTTATCACCTGTTATGGGAAGACTGTTTGACAAATATGGACCGAAGTGGCTTGTCCTTCCAGGGCTTGCACTGTGTACAGTAGTGCTTTGGTTCTTCACTGGTGTTACAACAACATCAACAGTTGCCTTAATTATCGTGCTGCACAGCTGTTTAATGATTGGGGTATCTATGATTATGATGCCAGCACAAACAAATGGTTTGAATCAGCTTCCACCACAGCTATATCCTGATGGAACTGCAATCATGAATACATTACAACAGGTTGCTGGTGCAATTGGTACTGCAATTGGTGTTTCTATCTTAGCATCTGGTCAGAAAACCTTCTTGTCAGGTGTAAGTAATCCAGCCGATCCAGCTAATATCCCAGCAGCTTTGACTTCTGGTGTGCAAAGTGCCTTTGTATTTGCGTTGATAGTTGCAGCAATTGGATTTGCTTGTAGTTTCTTTATTAAAAGGGTTAAACCAAAGCATTAATAATAGAAAAAAAGCAGTCTACTTCATGTAGACTGCTTTTTTTGTTTTAAAAAATTGTAGAAATACCACGAATTTCCCCCGGTTACAGTCGACAAATCTTCTGGATATGCTTTTTAATGAAGGGATTTCTAAAACCAAAGCACTATATTTCTTCATTATTAAAATTATCTTTACAAACATTTACCAATAATTAATTTTCGCTAAACGATTACCATACAATCTAATTCTATACTTGACACAAAGGTTCAAAATACACATAAACAGTCTACGAGGTGACAATAAATGCGTGAAAAGAGCTTGAATATCTACCACGATTATTCCATTGTCGAAGGGGAAAACTTTTCCGTACCAAAGGAAGCAGCATACTACCTTTATACGAAGAGGTGTTTAGATTTGCTGCTTGCAAGCATTGGGATAATTTTGGCGATACCAATCATAGCTGTCTTCGCTATCCTAGTTGTATTAGAGAGCCCTGGCTCACCATTTTATATCCAGCAACGAGTTGGAAAAAACGGAAATTACTTTAATTTAATAAAGCTTCGTTCCATGCATAATGACGCGGAAAAGGAAGGCGCTAAATGGGCTGAAGCAAATGATCCACGTGTAACAAAAATCGGGAATTTTATGAGAAAAACAAGAATAGACGAGCTTCCACAGCTTTTATCTGTTTTGAAGGGTGACATGTCCATGATCGGTCCACGTCCGGAAAGACCGATATTTACAGCTCAGTTTGACAGTGAAATACCCGGCTTTGCAAAAAGGCTTGCAGTAAGGCCTGGTTTAACAGGGCTCGCACAGGTAAGTGGAGGGTATGAAATCACCCCAGGTGAAAAGCTTAAGTATGACCTTGAGTACATATCTAACCTGACATTTAAGCTTGAGTTAAAAATCATGCTGAAGACAGTAAAAGTATTGGTTACTGGAGAAGGTGCCCGTTAATTGTACTTCCTTACAGTAAAGTTTACATTCGCACAGGAGAAATCGGCATTCTGATAATATAGCAGTTATTAGTTAGTGCTGCTTTTTTAGACAAGCTGATTTCTCTTTGTGTGGTCAGAGGACGTGTTTTATTCTCAAAAAAGCACCTCCTATGTTTATATTTGACAGTGAATATTTAGATGGAGTCTACCCACAATTCTCCTGAGCTTTTTAATGGCTGCCTGTTATATTCATCGTGGCTTTTGTTTCAAGTACAACGGTCAATACAATTTTGCATGCTCAGCTTATTATGCTGTTATCCGAAAGTTAACAGTTGGTTTAAATAAAACGAAAAAGGAAGAGAAGCATGAAGATTCTTTGGATTACGAGCGTTTATCCAAGTAAAGAACAGCCTGGCAATGGCGTATTCCATGAGACACAGGTTCAAGCTTTAAAAAAACTCGGGCTAAATATAACAGTGATCTGCCCAACACCGCAAAATCATGCCATTTTAAGGACTTTGAAGAAAACATACAAGCGTAAGAGTTTGCCGTTCCTTGAAGTGCGAAACGGAGTTGAGGTTTATCGGCCAATCTACACAGCACTTCCAGGGCAACTCAGATGGGCACAGCCTGATAAAAGAATTGCTAAGGCCGTTTTGGAGACAATCCAAGATAAGCAAATTCAATTTGATATGATACACGCTCATTTTGCGATGCCATCAGGAGGTGCAGCCCATATCGTGTCACGAGAGCTGCAAAAACCATGGCTGCTTACACTGCACGGGAGCGATGTACATGTTTATCCCTCCTTCAGCAGGAGTGCGAACCGTGCATTTAAGCGCTCTGTTCATGCTGCTGATGAAGTAGTAGCTATTGGAAGAAATCTCGCTGAAGCAGCCCAGAAAAAGACGGGAAGAAAAAGCGTTGTTCTGCCGATTGGTATAAATCTGTCTGAATTTAAATATGAGGAAATCTCGAGGGAAAAGGTCAGAAAGGAGCTTCAGCTTCCTTTAGACAAAAAGCTGATTACCTTTATTGGCAGGCTTGTGAAGGAAAAAGGAGTTTACGAGCTTGTGGATAGTCTCAACCATTTGCCAGACGATATGGCTGTTGTGTTGGTCGGAGATGGTCCAGCGAGGGATGATTTGAAAGCACATGAACAATATGGAAAACGGTTGTTTCTGCCAGGGCAAATTAGTAATGATAAGGTGAAAGATTTCTTACAGGCAAGTGATATATTCGCATTACCTTCCTATTCTGAAGGAATGCCAACTGTTGTTATTGAGGCAATTTCTATGAAAGTACCAGTTGTCTGCACAGCAGTTGGAGGTGTCCCTGACCTTTTCGGTGAGTACAATCATTTGCTAATCCAGCCAAAATCAGTCGACAGCATTGTTGAAAGAGTAACGGACTATACATCAGGTAAATATGATCTTTCAGTTATTAAAGGAAACTTGTTTAAGTCAGTACAAGAAAACTTTCATGTAGGCAGGAATGCCGTAATCTTAGAAGAACGCTATCGAAATCTGGCATTTGGTCAAAGTCATTTAACAAAGCATTAAGGGGGAGTAAGGATGAGCAGAGTAGTTATAACAGGAGGAGCAGGATTTATTGGTTCCCATATTGCAGAAGAGTTGTTAGCAAATAATTATGAAGTGATTGTGATAGATAACTTAACTACAGGTAATTATCGAAATATTAGCCATCTTCCAATTAGATTGTACGAATATGATATTACCGATTCCTCCAGCATAGATTTCATTGCTTCTCTAGAACCAGAGTACATTATCCATCAAGCAGCTCAAGTGAGTGTTGCCGAATCAGTCCATGACATTCTGCATGATGAAAATGTTAATGTGAAGGGGTCATTGCATGTTATTAAAGCAGCTATAAAAGCGTCTGTTAAAAAGCTCGTGTTTGCATCATCTGCAGCCGTCTATGGAAATCCGGTTTTCTTGCCTGTTACAACAGATCATCCGACAATGCCAGAATCTCCGTATGGGTTAACTAAGCTTACGGTGGAGAGGTATTTGCAAATGGCTTATAAGTTTTACCAGTTGCCATACAGCATTCTTCGTTACAGTAATGTTTACGGTCCAAGACAGGATGCAAAGGGCGAAGGTGGTGTCGTCTCTATTTTTGCTGACAAGATAGCTGAAGGAAAAGCACCAGTTATATTTGGAGATGGAGAGCAGACAAGGGACTTCATTTATGTAAAGGATGTCGCAAAAGCAAATGTTAAAGCCTTAAATGCTCAAGGCAATATATGTGTAAATATTTCAACTCAGACGCAAATCACAGTCAATGCGTTATGGGAGACAATGGTAAGAGCAGGTGATATGCAATTAAAGGCAGAGCACAAGGATGCGAGACCTGGGGATATTTTGCATAGTACCTTATGTAATGAAAAAACGTTAGAACTATTAGATTGGGCCCCGCAAACAAGCCTGGAGGATGGTTTGAAGGATACGTTAGCTTTTACGAGAAGTCTGCTCCAAGGCACAAATTGACTAACGGAAAGAAAGGGTCTGAACAGTAAATGGAAAGCAAGCAACTAGTCCGCCAGACAATTGGAGCGCTAATCGTTGTCATGGTGTTACTCCCCCTTCTTTATGCGATGAGGGAAGCCGATATGAGGCTTGCGCTTCTTCTGCTTGTGAGCTTAGGGGGGCTGCTCCTTTTTTTATATTTAAAATCGACGTTTGGCTTGGAGGATATGGCGAGGGGGGCAGTATATGCAACCCTCGTTACTACCTTTTTGAATCAGTCTATTTTAAGCGTCAACATTGGTTTTTTTAGTTTATTTCTGTACAGAATTTTACTCATTGCCGCAGTAGCCACTTATTTCCTGTATACACTCTCAGAGAAAGGTCTTAAAGCAGATTTTAATAGAATTTCTGTTAAAGGTATTTGGCTGTTTTTAGCTATTTGGCTTGCGTATGGCACTGTATCAATGCTTTGGTCGAAATCAATTATTGATAACTTCAAGTATATGTCTCTCATGTGGATGGGGGTGTTATTCGTATACTTGGCTAATGTTATATTTACACGAATATCCCGTCTATTAATCTTTTACGGAATTTGGATGGGAATGACCATCTTTTTGTTGGTGCTTGGTTTAATGAACCATTTCCTTCGTATTCAACTGCCGAGCTCGAGTCTTTATGGTGCTGGTGAATATAGAAATGGCTTTCCAACCGCTGTGTTTACGAACCAGAATGATTTTGCCACGTTTTTAAGCATTACCTTCTTTTTCTATGTGGCAGCAGCCAAAAACAGCAGTAGTTTAAAGGTACGGATACCTGCGCTTTTTTTGAGTATTTTAACCCTTTATGTCATCTACTTGACGGAGTCACGCGCAGGCATACTTGCAGTCATTATTGGGCTGTGCTTATATGTCTTCCTGCTGGTAAGTGACAAAGTGAAAAAGCTGCTTTTAATAGGTTCTGTCTCTGTAGCAGGGATTGCTATTGTTTTACTCTCTGGAAGAATATTAGACAAACTCCAGCTGGCTTTCACACAAGCAAGCTATTATGGTGCAACTGAAACAATGCCCTCCAACTTAGCGAGAATAAATTTGCTGCGAAACACCCTTCAGTATATCGTTGATACTTTTGGATTGGGCGTGGGAGCAGGAAATATTTCTTATTATTTAAAGCATCATTCAGCCTTTTCAACAGGCGGTGTATTGCAAGTGCATAACTGGCTGGCCGAAATAGCTGGCAACTTTGGGATCTTTATTCTTCTCGGTTATATCGGGTTAATCCTTTCGTTATTTATCCAATTGTACAGGATCTACAGAAAGGCTAACGGACGTGCTTATAAAATGCTTTTAGAGGCAAGCATGGTCGGACTGGCAGCATTTTTGGCATCTAGTATCAGCCCGAGTACAATCAGTAATTTGTATTTTCATTGGGTATTGATGGGCTTTATCATTTCCGTTTTGTCAGTATTTAAAAACAGACTTAACACCGTGGATAAGGGGATTGGAATTCATGAAAGATAGTTTGAAACGAATTGTTGGCAGATTGAAAAAATTTGGATGGGCAATTTTAATTATATGCCTAGCAATGCCAATTATCGGCTGGTTTATGCCTATAGGTAACAACAACGGGCAGTCGGAATATAGTTCAGAAGCGATAATTAAACTAGGAAACTATGAAAACAGCTATTTAACTAATGCCGATCAGCTTGTTTCCTTGTTATCAAATGAAACATCATTTAAAAACATTCTGCCAGATGTGTGGGAGGAAGGCATCACGGAAGAGCTGACTGTCTCTGTTACCCCAAGTAAATTGGTTGTGTTGAACATAACGGGGAATGATGAACAATCGGTAGATAAACTTTCTGAAATTGAGAATGCAATTATGAAGCTAGATAAGTCCGCCTATGAGGAAAAAAGCGAAATAATTGAATCAAGTATACAGGCATTAGAGGCAGCAAATGCGAGCAGTGATGCGATTGTTGACCAAGAGCGGTTTCTGTATGAATTGAAAACAGAAAAGCTTGGCTTAGAACCAGCTATGTTAATAAAGGAAGCTTATTTAAAGGGGCAGATCAAAGAGGCTTCTGTAAAGGATAGAGTTGTTTTAGGTGCGTTATTAGGAATTCTTGCTAGTGTCCTAATCCTAATTACCCCAGAATTCATCCGAGCACATTCTAAATAATGAGGTGTCATTGTGAAAGAATTGGTTTCAATAATTATGCCGTCTTACAATAGCAAGGGTTTTATTTCTGATAGTATTCAGTCTGTGATGAGTCAGACTTACTCCAATTGGGAGCTGATTATTGTTGATGATTGCTCAACAGATGGAACTCAAGCGCTTTTGGCTGAGTGGGAACAAGCAGATAAACGGATACAAGTGAAGCACAGAAAAGAAAATGGCGGGGCAGCCATGGCACGAAATATGGCGATAGATAATGCTTCTGGAAGATATATTGCCTTTTTAGACAGTGATGACAGGTGGAAGCCAAATAAGCTTGAGTTGCAGCTTGGTTTTATGCAGGAGAACAGCTATGCTTTTACATTCTCTTCCTATGAATATATATCAAGAGATGGAGAATCACTTAAGAAGTGGGTCCATGCTCCAAAGGTCATCTCCTATCAAGATATGCTGAAAAATACAATCGTAGGCTGTCTAACAGTTATAGTTGATCGAAGCATTGTTGGACCATTCCAAATGCCGAATATACGGACCCGGCAGGACTTGGCAACATGGCTTAGCATCTTAAAAAAAGGGCATAACGCTTATGGAATGACTGAGATACTTGCAGAATACCGAGTTGGCAATGACTCTATCTCAAATAATAAGTGGAAGTCAGCTCAAAAGACATGGTTTGTCTATCGGGAAATTGAGAGACTTAATCTTGCTAAAGCAGCATGGTGTTTTTCGCATTATGCCTACCATGCGATAAGAAAAAGAATGTAAGGTGGTCAGGATGAAATCAATTCATGTACTAGTAGCAACTGGAGAATGGGAAAATGACCAATTGCGCTATAGAAGACATCGTTTGGCAGAATATTTACAAAAACAAGAGGATACACATGAAGTAATTTGGTTATGTCCTGGGAAATCACTGGACAGTAATGCTGAGAAGTTGTTGGAAAATGGTATTAGACAATGGAAAATTGCTGACCTAGGAGAAAGTAAACTATTACGTTTCAGTCGGTTTATTTCGATCTTCTATAAAAATAAACTAGCTTCACTTATTGCGTATTTAAAGGATAAAGAGGATATGTATGAGATTAAGCTATGGTACACATACCCCGCATTTCCAAACTTGGCAAACATGTTTCCTTGGAACAAGATTATATATGACTGCAGTGATTTATGGGCTGAGTCCATTAATGGCAGTAAATCAGCAGTATCGATGCTCAAGCATAAGATCATTCATAGTGGCGAGAGCACAATTATCAATAAGGCCAATATTATCACATGTACCTCTGTGTTTTTAGAGGAGCAAGTGAAAGAAAGGCTGCAAGGCTCAAGCAGAGAAAAGGTATACACATATGAAAATGGTGTGGATTTTTCCCTTTTTCAACATAAGGAAAAGGCTGATCAAGTTATAAAGGGTAATGGACCTGTGTTAGGCTATATTGGCGGCATAAAGCCAAAGCTGGATTTCGCCCTCATTCAGGCAACAGCAGAGCGCAAGCCGGATTGGCAGTTCCTGTTTGTCGGGCCTGACGGAACAAATGGAAATGAAGAGTTTCAAAGACTGTTGAAGCTTCCAAATGTGACCTGGACAGGTAGTGTACCACCGCCACTAGTTTCCCATTATATGAATTTAATTGATATTGGCATTATGCCATACAAACCGTCCATTTATAATAAAGCGATATTTCCTCTTAAACTTTTTGAATTCCTTGCTGCTGGAAAAGCCGCGATTGGAACAAATCTTCCATCCACACAGGGATATGCAGAAAAGGGCGTATATATTTGCCTTGAAGGCAGTGATACAGACAGCTTTATATTAGCCTGTGAGGAAATGAGGATAAATAAAGCGGTAAAGAATATAGAAGAAAGACGGATATCGCTAGCGAAAACTAAAGATTGGAACAGTATCTTTGCACAAATGACAAAGCTATGAAAGTAAAAACTCATCTATTATAAGCCCAAACTATTATGTCCTTCGCGTAATAGTTTGGGTTATTTATTTTATTCAGTCTCTTCCTTTTACTTATATAAGCTAGTTAAAAGCGATTCTCGGTAAACAATGCTAAAATAATGAATAGTTCTAAGTGGCTATCCTTAATTGTTAACAAAAAAGTCATGATATATATTCTCTTTTTTAATGGGAATAATGGCATAATATATACAGGAAAGATTTGCGAGGCGGTGTAATTATTTTGAAGAATGTAGTCGTTGTTGGTGGAGGCATAACAGGTTTATCTGCCATGTACTATTTACAGAAAATAAAAAGAGAACATAAGCTTGATATCAAGCTTATATTAATAGAAGCAGAAAAGTTCCTAGGTGGAAAGATTCATTCCATTCAAAAAGGAGACTTTATTATGGAAACCGGAGCGGATTCTATAGTAGCGAGAAACAAGAATGTTCTCCCATTCGTACAAGAGTTGGGATTAGAGGAAGAGCTTGTATATAATGCAACTGGAATTTCTTATATTCATACGAAGGATAAGCTTTTAGAAATACCAAGAGACTCTGTATTCGGTATTCCGATGACGATAGAATCCTTGTTATCGAGTGAGCTAATTTCTCCAAAAGGAAAGCTTGAAGCACTTAAGGACTTATTCAAAACAAATAAACACTTTACGAAGGAAACCTCCATAGGAGAGTTCTTGGAATACTTCTTAGGGAAGGAGATCGTTGAAAAACAAATTACCCCTGTATTAGCAGGAGTATATTCTGGAGGCTTATATAATTTAACGATGGCTTCAACCCTACCGTATTTACTTGATTATAAAGAGAAGTACGGCAGCATCATTTACGGACTAGGAAAAAATAAAAGTCAATTTCAGTCTGCTTCGAATAAAAAATTTATATCCTTCCAAAATGGACTCTCGACGATTATTAACCGTCTTGAGGAAGTGTTGGAAGATGTTGAAATCAAAAAGGAAACGGCAGTTACCTCCATTAGAAAAGAGGAGCAGGGCTACAGTGTTGGTCTTGCAACCGGCGGTAATTTACAGGCAGATCATATTGTGCTCACTGCACCGCATCAGGTTGCTGAAAAGCTGCTTGCGACAGAAGGTCTTGCAGAGGAGTTTGCTAAGCTTCAAAACTCATCAAATATTACAATGTACCTTGCGTATGACATTCCAGACGACCGACTTCCAAAGGATGGCACTGGATTCATAGTTGCAGAGGATAGTGATTTAACCTGCAATGCATGTACATGGACAAGCAGAAAGTGGACACATACCTCTAAAAGCAGCAGCTTGTTGCTGAGATTGTTCTATAAAAAGTCGAATCCGGCATACAATCATCTTAATTCATTGACAGAAGAGGAATTGTTAAAGGTAGCGGTTAAGGATGTTGAGAGAAGTCTCGGAATCACGGAAAAGCCAACAAGCTATGAAGTGACAAAGTGGAATGACTTAATGCCTGTTTACTCACTTCAGCATAAAACTGCAATTGATTCAATAAACAAGGGGATGGCTGACGTTTACCCGAATATACTGCTCGCAGGCAGTTCTTATTATGGAGTGGGAATTGCTGCGTGTATCGCAAATGGAGAGGAAATTGCTGGTGAATTAGCAAAATCTTTTTTATAAGTGAAAAGGTGCTGGTTTGAACCAGCACCTCTCTTATGGCCGTTTTTTCTTAAATCTAATGAACACTAGGATTAGCAGGAGCAGGGATATAAAGAAGGCTGTGTAAGATACAGCAAGCTCAGTCTGCCAATTTTTAATCCCGATTGCAATATAAGCCCAGATAATTACGAGGGAATAAGCCCAATCCTTTTCCATAACACGGAAGAATATCCCTAAAATTCCGCCGACAGCAAGTAAAGAGACAGTCCAAAGTGGCTCAGGTGGACCTAAACCAATGTATGTGAGGAAATAGCTTATATTAACAATGGAAGCAACGGATATCCAGCCTATGTAAATTGAGAATGGAAAGACATCGAAAAAGCGATAAGCAGCAGATTTTATTGATTTATAAAGTATAAGCAGTGTTAACAGCAATAATAGAATAACTACTACCGATATGGCAAATAGCTCATAGTGCCATACGAGAATCCAGCAGGCATTGAGAATACATGTAATCACAAATAGAGTGCTGCTTGTTTTCGTATATGAAATTCCCCTGTATTTTTTTATGAAGCCCCGCACGAGCCAGACGGCCAACAAAACATAAATCACACCCCATATCATAAATGCATAGGAGGCAGGGGTTATGAGCACTTCTAGCTTATTTGAAATTTCACCAGTTGTTTGACCATTGATTGGGATGATATTGGCAAGTGCGTTGACTATGACCATAATCACATAAAACAACAGGCTAAGAATGAGATAGGACAATTCAAACCCTCCTTTTTTTCATTCTTATTCCACCAATCTAAAACATATAATCATCTAATGAAAATATTAGGAAAGTTTTTGCTTTGATGGAGAACAATACTAATGATTTAACATATTCTTATTTTTTGTAGAAAGCATCTTTATACATTATTATAATGAAAGCTGAATAAAAAAAAGATATTAGAATTCCTAAATAGGGGCTATTAAAAATGATGGACCAAATTATATTGACATATATTGTAATCATGGCTACAGGCGGGGTATTGCAGCTTGTACTGACTTTTATTGGCTATACAAATAGGCATGTTTTTGCTGGAACAAAAACATTTGCTTGGCTGTCGCTGTTTTCTGCCATTTATGCATTTGGACATGCACTAGAACTCACGAGTACAACAGGGGAAGGAGTCATGTTTTGGGTTGTCTTTCAATACTTAGGTATGCCTTTTTCTGCGCCAGCAACCTTGATTCTTGTTTTGCAGTATATAGGCCTTGATAAGCATATCAATCGAAAAACATTGTTTCTTTATTATCTTATCCCTTTGCTCACCTTTATTTTTATATCAACAAATAATTACCACCATTTATTTTACAAGCAGGTTAATTTTGTTCAGAGCCAAGGTGCTTTATTACTGGATATGACAGTTGGACAATGGTATGTTGTCCACGGAAGCTACACATTTGGCACATTGTTTGTCGCAGCACTTTTTCTAATTTGGTATTGGATTAAAACAAAGACAAAGCATTGGAAGCAAATTTTAACATTATTAATTGGCGTTTTGCTGCCGATTACAACATCCTTGCTGTATTTATTAGGATTAACGCCATATGGCATTGACCCTGTACCTATTGTTATGTGTATTACAGGTTTGTTGTATTTATGGGCAATCATGTCTACCCATATGCTGACAGTTGCTCCTGTTGCTAAGGATTATCTGTTTGAAAGTATGAGGGATGCTGTCATTGTTCTGGATTTATCGAGAAAGGTAGTTGAATACAACCCACTTGCATCCCAGCTCTTTCCGGCTTTGAAGAATGGAAAACGGATTGATGATATAATGAGGTACAACGGTGAAACCCTACCGTTTCATAAGGGTGTGAATGAGGATTCTATTAATGAGCTAGAATGGAAAGATGGAGACAAATATTATCAAATAAGAATTTCGCCAATTCATAAGCGAAATCATGTTGTTGTTGGAACAGCAGTTGTTATTATTGATATAACAGAGTTAAAGCAAGTACACAAGCAGTTGAGAGAATTGGCCTATAATGATGGTCTTACTAAAATATATAATCGAACGTATTTTATGGAGAAATCCAAGCAAGCAATTATGGAAAATAGTCAAGCTCAGGATTGTACATCCTTGCTTCTGTTTGATATAGATCATTTCAAAAGAATTAACGATACGTATGGACATTTTGCGGGAGATGATGCTTTACGGCATATCGTTTCTGTTACACAGGGTCTGCTTGAGAATGATATGCTGTTTGGCAGATATGGCGGTGAAGAGTTTGTGCTGCTACTTCCTGGTTACTCTCTTGAATCAGCAGCAGAAGTAGCAACTCGAATTAGAGCTGCACTTGAAGTGTCGAGTTTCCATTCAAAAGGAGATGCACTGACTATTACGGCAAGCTTTGGGGTCGCTGCTAAAAGGAATATTAGTAATTCTGAGGAAGCGTTAAGCATTCTTGCCGAAAAGGCAGATTTGGCATTGTATGAAGCTAAACGAAATGGCAGAAACAGAGTGTATATTGAAATAAATAAAGAGTTTCGGGAACAAGGCTATCTATATTCTGTAAAATAACCTTTAGGACAAGCAATAGAATTAGAACATTATTTAAGCGAATGAACGCGTTAGGCAGGGAATAGGCAAGGAGTGAAGCTTCTAAATGAATATCCTTTCAGCAAAAGATGTAAAGATAGGTTATGACGAAAAAATTATTGTGGAGCAATTGAGTCTGGAAATAGAAACTGAGAAAATCACGACAATTATCGGACCGAATGGTTGTGGAAAGTCGACGATATTAAAGGCTTTAGCTAGGTTAAATAAAGTGAAGGCTGGGGCGATTTACTTAGATGGCGAAGCCATTCAAAAGATTCCCACTAAAAATATCGCCAAAAAAATGGCAGTGCTGCCCCAATCTCCAGATTCACCGAATGGCTTAACAACGTATGAGCTTGTTTCCTATGGTCGCTCCCCCCATCAAAAGGGCTTTGGCAGATTAGGGGAAAGAGATAAAGAAGTAATAGAATGGGCCCTTGAGGTTACAGGCTTATCTGAATGGAAATACCAAGAAGTAGATACCTTATCAGGCGGACAAAGACAAAGGGCGTGGATAGCAATGGCAATTGCTCAAGAGACGGAGCTTCTTTTGCTGGATGAGCCGACTACCTATCTTGATATGGCCCATCAGCTAGAGGTGCTTCAGTTACTTAAAAAGCTTAACGAAGAAGAGCGAAGAACAATTGTGATGGTGATCCATGATCTTAACCATGCTTCGCGTTTTTCTGATAAGATGATTGCAATGAAAAAGGGTCAGCTAATAAAAGAAGGTACACCAAATGAGGTAATGACAGCAGCAGTTTTGAAGGATGTTTTTCATGTGGATGCAGAAATAGTGACAGATCCAAGAACAAATAAGCCTGTTTGTTTATCATATGACTTAGTAGGAATGGAACAGACAAAAGAAAAATCGCTAGCTCCAGGCTGAGATAACAGCCAGTTATAAAGACATAAAGCAGATGTTTACTTCATATAATGTTACAAAAATATAAAATTCATATAAAAAAGATAATTGTTGTCGTTAGGATAAGCAAGATTGTTATACAATGATAAGGTGCTTTTAAGGACTGAAATATTAACAGAAGGTTGAGATTATGAAAAATTATGATGTGAAAGAAAAATTACTGCAGATAATGACAGAAGATGAAGTGAAAATAGATGAACCATTAAGTCAGTATACGTATACAAAAATCGGCGGGAATGCAGATTACCTGTTGTTCCCGACTACATTTGAACAGCTTCAGCAAGCTTATAGAATAGCACTTCTAGCCGAAATCCCAATTACGATTTTAGGAAATGGTTCAAATGTGCTAATCAAGGATGGCGGAATTCGCGGTGCTGTGATCAACTTGACAAAGCTTGCTGATATTCGACTAGAAGGTAATAAGGTATATGCTCAAAGTGGAGCAGCCCTCATTGACACATCCAGATTTGCATTGGAGCAATCCTTAACAGGTCTTGAATTCGCGTGTGGGATTCCAGGCTCAATCGGTGGTGCCCTTTATATGAATGCCGGAGCATACGGTGGTGAAATTGCAGATGTGTTAGAAAGCGCCACTGTACTTACAGGTGATGGGGAAATCATTTCTGTTCAAAAGGATGATTTGGAACTAGGGTATCGCACTAGTAATATTGCGAAAAACAACTATATAGTGATAGAAGCGGTGTTTCAGCTGCAAGCTGGAAGCTATGATGTGATTAAAGCGAAGATGGACGAATTAACATTTCTTCGAGAATCAAAACAGCCTTTAGAATATCCATCATGCGGCAGTGTCTTCAAAAGGCCGCCAGGTTACTTTGCCGGAAAATTGATTCAAGACAGCAATCTTCAAGGAACAAAAATCGGCGGAGCACAAGTCTCTACAAAACATGCTGGCTTTATCGTTAACGTTGATAATGCGACAGCAGACGATTATATTTCCCTAATCAAACATGTACAAAAAACAGTCAAAGAGAATTATGACGTTAACTTGGAAACAGAAGTTAGAATAATTGGGGAAGATAAATAGATATAAAAGGAAAAGCCACATTGCTTTTAAGCAATGTGGCTTTTTTCATTATTTTTTAGTTAGTCCTTGGTTTGTCTGGATATTTTCCGGATATTTACTTTTAATTATCTTTGTAAATCTGTATAAAAAATATCCCAATAGACTTCCAAATACATTCAAAATAAAGTCATCAATATCTGCGGCACGCCCAACTGTAAAAAAGTATTGAGTAACCTCAATAGTTAATGAAGCAAACGCCCCTAAAAAGATTGTCGCAAGCCACTTAAATCTTCGCCGATAAATGGCAGGTACAAGTAAGCCAAAAGGAATAAACATAATAATATTGCCAAGTGTATAAAGCATCCAAAAAATAGAAGGCTTATTTTCATATTGATAAAGTATTTGCACATACGGAACTAAGTTGATATTCCCCCTATTACCTAAAGGAGTGAAATGAAAGGGAGTTAGTGTAACGTACATGACCATCAATAAATAAAGAAAAAAGAAATTAACAAGTAATTCCCTTTTCACGTCGACAACTTGTTTTTTTTTCGAACGATAAATTCTGTAGTAAGTCCACATTGGGACAAGCAGAAGGAGGATTATTGGGAAGTTAAGAGCCAATTCGATATCCGTCTGAATCCATATGATAAATAAAAGAGTCAGAAAAGCTAGTAGGATGATTTTTTTCGGTATGTACACTTTCAAATCTCAAAATCCTTTCATGTTATAAATACATTATATATATATGGTCTCTTAAATTAAAGTAGAAGCGAAAATGCAGAAGTGCAGATTACTTTACTATTTATCCAAGGATTCCCATAATAGAAGAGAAGGGCAATATCTTTTCGGGAATTTGAATTTCCTACAATCCCAAATATGGAAATAAGGAGATGGATCATTTTGAGTAGCAAAGTTCAAATTGGAAAAACCTCGATGCAAGTGACGAAGCTAGGTTATGGAGCAAACTCAGTTGGAGGACATAATTTATTTCCTAACTTAAAAGATGAAACTGGTAAGGAAGTAGTCAATGCGGCCTTGGATGCAGGAGTAGACTTCTTAGATACTGCGTTTATTTATGGGCTTGGAAAGTCAGAGGAATTAATCGGGGAAGTGCTCAAAGAGCGTGGAAACAGAGATAAAGTAGTAATTGCCAGCAAAGCAGCTCATAAGCCAGTGGACGGTAAAATTGTGTTAGATAATAGCCGTCAATTCTTAAGAGATTCTGTAGAGGAAAGCTTGAAGAAACTGCAGACTGATCATATTGATTTGTTTTATGTTCACTATCCAGATGGTGTTACTCCATTGGCAGAAGTGGCAGGTACGCTTAAGGAGCTAAAGGACGAAGGGAAAATTGGAGCAGTTGGCGCATCCAACCTAAATGCAGAGCAATTAAAGGAATTTAACAAGGATGGTTACTTGGAAGTCTTTCAAGGAGAATATTCGCTTTTGAAAAGAGAAGCGGAAAACACCTTTTTGCCATATTGTGTGGAAAACGGCATAAGCTTTGTACCATATTTTCCTTTAGCATCAGGTCTGCTGACAGGGAAGTTCTCAAAGGATGCTAAATTTGATGATATCCGGGCGAAGGATCCGCTTTTCCAAGGACAAGCATTCCTGCAAAACTTGGAAAAGGTTGAGCAGTTAAAAGCATTGGCTAAAGAAAAAGGCTTTGACGCAACTCATTTGGCGCTAGCGTGGCTTTTAAAGCAGCCTGCAGTGGATGTAATTATACCAGGCGCTAAAACAGTCGCACAGCTGCAAAATAACTTAAGAACATTAGACGTCAATTTGACAGATGATGAAACAGCAAAAATCAGCAGGATTTTTTCCTGATTAGTTTGGTGAGCACCCTAATTTGATAGGGTGCTTTTTTTATATAGATAAAACTATTTCAAGATAATAAATCAGTGGCGGTGTAGTAAAAGGAAGGAATAAATAGAAGAGGAATTATGTTAGGATACTTAACGTGAAATGTGATAAAGGTCCTTATTTTAAAAGATAAACAGAGGTTTATATGATATATTTATTTTTTCTGAAAACGATGAGAAGAAATTATACCAATTTTTCTATGATAGTGTTACAATGATTTAAAGTTTAAATATACAGATAATTCTTTTTAATCGGAAAATGGAGGGGTACAAGTGGCAGAGTTAAGAAGCAACATGATCAAAAAAGGTTTCGACCGTGCACCGCACCGAAGCCTATTACGAGCAGCAGGGGTTAAAGAAGAGGACTTCAATAAACCATTTATTGCGGTGGTAAATTCATATATTGATATTGTTCCAGGACATGTTCATTTACAAGAGTTCGGAAAAATCGTGAAAGAAGCGATAAGAGAAGCGGGCGGAGTGCCGTTTGAAATGAATACGATTGGTGTTGATGATGGGATTGCTATGGGTCATATTGGGATGAGATATTCTCTACCAAGTAGAGAAATCATTGCAGACTCTATTGAAACAGTAGTTTCTGCTCACTGGTTTGATGGAATGGTTTGTATCCCGAACTGCGACAAAATCACACCAGGGATGATGATGGCAGCGATGCGCCTTAACATTCCGACAATATTTGTCAGCGGCGGCCCAATGAAGGCTGGAGTTACAAGCGATGGCAAAAAGATTTCCCTATCATCCGTATTTGAAGGAGTAGGAGCTTTCCAATCAGGAAAAATTGATGAAAAAGGATTGCTGGAATTAGAGCAATTTGGCTGTCCAACTTGCGGATCATGTTCAGGTATGTTCACAGCTAATTCTATGAACTGCTTAGCAGAAGCTTTAGGACTTGCTTTGCCAGGAAACGGAACAATTCTAGCTGTTGCTCCAGAGCGCAGAGATTTCGTTAAGAAATCAGCAAAACAACTAATGGAATTAATTGAGAAGGATATTAAGGCGTTAGATATCGTAACAGAAAAAGCAATCGATAATGCATTCGCATTGGACATGGCATTGGGCGGTTCGACAAACACTGTCTTGCATACATTGGCATTAGCTAATGAAGCAGGAATTGATTATCCGCTTGAAAGAATTAATGAAGTGGCAAGCAGGGTTCCTCATCTGTCGAAATTGGCTCCTTCCTCTGATATTCATATTGAGGATTTACATGAAGCTGGTGGTGTTTCAGCAGCACTTAATGAGCTGTCGAAAAAAGAGGATGCTCTTCATTTGGATACATTGACTGTAACCGGCAGAACGCTTGGTGAAAATATCGCTGGCTGTGAAGTACAGAACTATGATGTTATCCGTCCAATTGATAATCCGCATACAGAAAAAGGTGGATTGGCAGTATTGTTCGGGAATTTGGCTCCAGATGGTGCGATCATCAAAACAGGCGGGGTCCAAAATGGTATCACAAAACACGAAGGGCCTGCTATTTGTTTTGAATCACAAGAGGATGCCCTTGAAGGAATTTCAAAAGGCAAGGTACAGCCTGGCCATGTTGTAATCATCCGCTATGAAGGTCCAAAGGGTGGACCGGGAATGCCGGAAATGCTTGCACCGACATCACAAATTGTGGGGATGGGTCTTGGGCCAAAAGTAGCACTTGTAACAGACGGACGATTCTCTGGAGCTTCCCGCGGCTTGTCAATCGGTCATGCTTCACCAGAAGCTGCTGAAGGCGGTCCGCTTGCATTCGTTAAAGACGGCGATCATATTGTTATTGATATCGAAAATCGTACAATGGATGCTATCGTTGATGAAGCGGAGTGGGAACAAAGAAAATCGGAGTGGAAAGGCTTTGAACCGAAAGTTAAAACAGGCTATCTTGCTCGATACTCTAAATTGGTTACTTCCGCAAGTACTGGCGGAATCATGAAAATCTAACAAAAAAAGTCGATGGTAATTACTCCATCGACTTTTTTTGTTTATCTTCCGTGTGAATACTCTGAACTTGGAGGATATCAAGCAGGAATACAAATACAGGTATCCCGAGAATTAAACCCCAAACTCCAAAGAAGTGCTCTGAGAAAATCAACACAATGAATGTGAAGAAAACAGGCAAATCTGTTTTGGAAGACATTAATTTTGGATTAAGAACATAAGCTTCCAGCGCATGTATAATGCAGATAAATACGATGAGGATAATTATATACATATAACCGCCAATCGTATAACCTATTGTCAAAAGCGGGATTAGGGAAATCACAACTCCGGCTACAGGTATTAAACCAAATAGGAAAACCATGATTGAAAGGCCGAGCAATTGCGGGAATCCTAAAATCCATAAACCAATCGTTGTTAATATACAATTGACTAACGCAATAATAAACTGTGCTTCAAGAACTTTCCCAAATGTTAAAACGAATTTCTTTCCGAAAAATGCTATCTCGTTATAAAAAGCAGCAATCTTGCTTGTTTTAAAGTTTTCTTTGTATTTAATGAGTCTTGGCTTTTCCAGCAAGAAGAAAAAGCTTAATATAATCGCGAGCAAGAACTGAATGCTAAATGCACTGATATTCGTAAAGTATACGACA
Source organism: Niallia circulans (assembly GCF_007273535.1). NCBI lineage: Bacteria > Bacillati > Bacillota > Bacilli > Caryophanales > Bacillaceae > Niallia > Niallia circulans. Next base: position 797,013 of record NZ_RIBP01000004.1, on the reverse strand, counting down.
ATAAAACCGAGTCCTTGTTCCAAATAGCTGTTAATGTCCCTAGCTTGTATGGCTGTTACGACATAATTCAAGACGGCATTATCGTGAGGACGAGAGTAAAAATCAATAAGCTGCCTAATCAATGCTGTAATTTCCTCAACGAGCATCGGTAAATACTTAATAAATCCATACGACAATAAACTGATCGTTATAAGGTAAAGCAGGCTGACGATAATGTTTCTTTTGATTGGGATTTTTTTAGAAATAATTTTTTCTAGCCTATCCATTAAAAATGAAAGGATAAAGGTAAAAAGCATTAGGTTAATCATACTTCTTAAAAAGTAAATCCCAAGAATGAGCAATCCGAAAATGACAACTCGTTTTGCACTTTTATTTGCTATTAATTTATTTACTAACTCCATTCTCCTTCTCCTGACCCTTATTGATTTACATCTTTACCTTAATTTTACCTTAAATGGAGAAATATCATAACAAAAAGTTATGATATTTGGCTGGTTTTTTTCTTTTTTGTGTCAACTTTTTTCCATTTAAAGATTTTGTTCAGAAAATAGAAGATTTTTGATGATTCTTTTGTCAGTAAAGGACCTAAAATGGCCAAGATTAGCACGTAAAGGGCAGAGAATGGTTTGAGCATTGGCATAAGTCCGCCAGCGATTCCTAAGTTTGCGACAATGATGGAAAACTCTCCGCGAGACACAATGGTTAACCCAATGTTTGCAGATGCTTTATGTGACAAGCCTGTTCTTCTTCCGGCAATCATACCTGCGATAAAGTTTCCAAGAATGGTCAGAATGACAGCGCCAAGAGTAAACCAGATTGCACCGCCTAACTCAAATGGATCAATCGTTAATCCGAAGCTGAAGAAGAAGATAGCTCCAAAGAAATCGCGGAAAGGAACAACGAGCTGTTCGATACGATGGCTGTGCTCTGTTTCAGAGAAAACAAGTCCAAGCAGTAATGCGCCGATAGCTTCTGCAACATGGATTGTTTCTGAGAAGCCTGCAACAAAAAACAGTGCTGCAAAGATGACAATAATAAAAATCTCGTTAGAAGAGATATCAAGCAGTTTGTTCAATAGAGGTGCGCCTTTGCGGGCGATAACGAAAAATAGTAGCATATATCCGAGAGCAGTACCAATGCTAAGCAGTGTTCCGCCGATGGAAGTGGCGTCTCCTAATACGAGACCGGAAATGACTGATAAATAAACAGCAAGGAAGATATCCTCAAACATAATAATACCGAGTATTAACTCTGTTTCAGCATTACCTGTTCTACGTAAATCGACGAGTACTTTTGCTACTATTGCACTTGAGGAAATAGTAATAATACCCGAAATAATAAAGACCTCGATTACGTCAAAACCGTTTAAGAAGCCGTATATAAGCCCTAGTGAGAAGTTAATTATTATATATATTGTGCCGGCAGTGACAATAGAGCGACCTGATTTTATCAGTTTGCCAACGGAGAATTCCAACCCTAGATAAAAGAGGAGGAATAGCACACCGATTCTGCCCATAAAGTTAATGATTTCGGCACTTTCAATGAATCTGAGGTCGATGATTCCAAAATGGGGTGCATGGGGACCAACCAACATGCCGACTATGATTAAAAATGGAATAATGGAGAACTTCAGTTTGCCCGCTAAAATGGCTGCAAGAGCAACGAGAAGTAAGGCGGTACCAACTTCAAAAACTAAGTGATCCATTAAGTGTCACCTCCAGTGCTGCTAGTCAATTGCTCAAGGATAATTTTCTTTAAGTGCTGTCTTTCTCCTGATATGACAAGGGTGTCGCCTGCTTCGACTAATGTCTCTGGTCCAGGGCTAAGCATCTTGTCAGCGCCTTTTTTCATGATGGCAATAACATTTACATTGTAGTTATTGCGGATATCCATATCGCCAATGGTATGATTCGCAGCTTTAGAGTCACGCTCCACTTTATACCATTCGATAATTAAATCATTAAAAGCCATTTCGATATTTTCTAAAGCTTTTGGTTTGTACGCCATCCCGCCAAGGATACCTGCGATTTGTCTTGATTCTAAATCGTTGAAAGTAACACTTGAGATGCTTTCCTCATGGTCGTCATCATCAAAATGATAAACCTCGCGTCTGCCATCATCGTGAATGACAATTACTACCTTGTCGTTGTTTTTTGTTATTAGTTCGAATTTTTTTCCAATGCCAGGGAGTTCAGTCTCTCTGATATTCATCTTTCTTTCCTCCTTAATATATTTTTTATAAATTTACATCAATGCGAGGTATGGTAACCTCTTCTTTGTTAATCCCAAGGAACTTGTAAGTTTCTTGCTTTGTGGAATGGTGGAAATGCTTTTGCAGTAAAGAAATAGCGACACCTCGCTTATAAGCATGATAGCCAAATGTCTTGCGCATCGAATTAGTGCCGATATTGGAGCCGATGCCTAACGCTTCAGCAGCCTGGTGAATGATTCTGTAAGCCTGCTGCCTGCTCAGATGATTTTTGGATTTTTTCGATTGGAATAAAAAGCTGTCAGGTTCATGATTGCTTGCTGAAACATAATGCAATATTTCCCTTTTTACCTTTTGGTTTAAATACACCTTACGCTCATCCCGAAGATCATCCTTTTTAATTGTGTAGAAATCGCAGATTCCGTCTCCCTCAAGAAGATCGGAGATGCGAATATCTAATAGCTCCGTTATCGTTAAACCAGTATTGATGCCAAGCAAAAACAGCAAGTAGTCACGTTCTGATTGTTTCTTTAGGTAACGCTTCATACTGTTTATCTGCTTTAAGTCCTTTATTGCTTCTACAACTTCCATATTCTCTGCTCCTTTGGATTTAATGTTACTCAACATATATAAATAATAGTATTGAGTAACATAATTTAATTATAGAGTATTACCTAAGATGAGTCAAATGAAAACGTTCCATTATGTAACAATGCTTGTATTCCCACATTTAGAATAGTTTAGAAAGGGTTTTTTCTTGAATATTATTCGTGTTCACCTATATAATTATTTCATTCAATTAAAACGGTTTTTTTGGGGGGTGGAAGAAATGGGGCTGTGCAACTAAAGGAAATTACAAATAGAGTAAAACGAAGTGATATTCATTACACGAACCAAAGTCTGTCCATCCAGAAGGTCTGCTGCATATTATGTGTTACGGTGAAACGGCAAAAATTTTCCTTATATAGATGAAGTAATGCATAGAAAAAAGCTTAAATTGGATGAGATGATGGTATGTAATGAAATATAGCCTTCATTACAAATCGCAGTATGCAACCCAGAAATATGTGGTGAATTGTCCTGTGAAAAGTGCAAAAGGGTGCCGACATAAAAAGAAGGAAGTTACAAATACTATTTCAGATGAGAGTATTTCCTTCTTTGCAGACATGCTGCTAATTTAAGCTAATTTTCTTATAATATCAGGAGGTGTAAGCCTTTTTAGGCTGTTCATTGGAAATTTTTAATATAATTTTATTCGCAATACTTATAGCTTTTACGGGTTTTTTCGTTGCAACAGAGTTTGCAATCGTTAAAGTAAGGGGTTCAAGGATAGATCAGCTTGTTGCAGAAGGAAGAAAAGGTGCGTTAGCTGCGAAAAGAGTAACTAGTCATCTTGATGAATATCTGTCAGCTTGTCAGCTTGGTATAACAGTAACGGCACTAGGATTAGGGTGGATTGGTGAACCTACGGTGGAAGCGATACTTCATCCGGTATTTGAGAAGTTTCATTTATCCGGTTCTGTTTCGACTATTTTATCTTTTGGGATAGCATTTGTGTCTGTTACCTTTATCCATGTGGTTGTCGGAGAGCTTGCTCCTAAAACAGTCGCTATCCAAAAAGCTGAAATGATTACTTTGCTTTTCTCTCCACCAATTATTTGGTTTTACAGGCTGCTGTATCCATTTATTTGGATTTTGAACGGATCTGCTCGTGTTTTAACAGGATTGTTTGGCTTAAAACCAGCATCAGAGCATGAGCTTGCCCACTCAGAGGAAGAGCTCCGTATTTTAATGTCTGAAAGCTATAAAAGCGGTGAAATAAATAAAAATGAATTAGCATACGTTAATAATATTTTTGAATTTGATGAAAGAATAGCGAAGGAAATTATGGTTCCTCGAACAGAGATGGTAACAATCAGTGTAGACAATACCTTTGATGAAATTATGGACATTTTAGAAGAGGAAAACTATACTCGTTATCCATTAGTCAATGGTGATAAGGACAATGTTATCGGTTTAATCAACATAAGAGAATTCTTAACAGCAAGGATTCAAGAGCAGGAACAGTTGGATCTTGAGAAATATATGAAGCCGATTATCCGTGTGATTGAAACAATACCTATTCGTGACCTGCTTATTAAGATGCAGAAGGAACGTACCCATATGGCAATCCTGCTTGATGAGTATGGCGGAACTTCCGGAATTGTGACAGCAGAGGATATATTGGAAGAAATCGTCGGCGATATTCGTGATGAGTTCGATGACGATGAAGTAGCGGAGATCCGTAAAATAAAAGAAAACCACTATATTTTGAGTGGGAAAGTACTTATTAGTGAAGTAAACGATCTTCTTGGCATCCATCTATCTGAAGAGGAAGTGGATACAATCGGCGGCTGGTTCTTGACTAATAATTTTGAAGCTGTCGAAGGCGATGAAATTGAAGAAGAAGATTATGTTTTTAAGCTGAAAAGCATAGAGGAGCATCATATTCATTTCATCGAAGTTTTTAAAGCATCCTTAAAAAAAGAAACAATTTAAAAAAAAGAGGACTTCATGTGCATGAAGTCCTCTTTTTTGTGGAAAATATACAGAAGGCTTTGCCTTAGAAATTTTTTTATAGTTTAAAAAAGTAAAAACATCCAATAATAGGTATTTTTTTAAACTAATAATTGGAAAAGAATCATTCTATTTAATTATGTCAACATTGTGTCCGTCAAAGTTATACTTAGTTTAAATTGTAACGAAGCTGAAACCGCTTTATCATGAAGGTAGAAAGAATAAGGGGTGAACAATTAAAATGTCTAACGAAAATAAAGGTTTTCGCGTTAAAATACAGCGTTTTGGAAGTCACCTGAGCGGAATGGTAATGCCGAATATCGGCGCATTTATCGCTTGGGGAATTATTACAGCACTTTTTATACCATCTGGATACTTTCCAAACGAAAGTTTTGCACAACTAGTTGATCCAATGATCAAATACTTGCTGCCATTATTAATTGGTTATACTGGCGGTAAAATGGTTTACGATGTCCGCGGGGGCGTAGTCGGTGCCATCGCAACAATGGGTGTTATCGTCGGTTCTGATATTCCGATGTTCCTTGGAGCAATGATTATGGGGCCTCTCGGCGGTTACTTGATCAAGAAGGTTGACGATCTGTTCAGAGGTAAAGTAAAAGCAGGCTTTGAAATGTTAGTAAACAACTTCTCAGCAGGTATTCTAGGTGCAATTATTACACTTCTTGCATTAAAATTTGTAGGACCTCTTGTTGAAGCACTAAGCCAAATGCTTTCAAGTGGAGTAGAATTTATTGTCGATGCAAACCTTCTGCCACTTGCAAGTATTCTTATTGAACCAGCTAAAGTCTTGTTCTTGAACAATGCGATCAACCAAGGTATTCTTGGACCAATTGGTGTAGATCAGGCAAAAGAAGTAGGAAAATCAATCCTATTCTTACTAGAAGCAAACCCAGGACCAGGTCTTGGCGTGTTATTGGCATATAGTATTTTTGGTAAAGGTACATCAAAACAAACTGCACCTGGTGCAGCGATTATCCACTTCTTAGGTGGTATTCATGAAATTTACTTCCCTTACATCCTAATGAAGCCTGCAATGCTGCTGGCAGTTATTGGTGGAGGAATGAGTGGTGTGTTCACATTCACTGTATTCAATGCAGGACTTGTAGCAACACCATCACCAGGAAGTATTATTGCCATAATGGCATTGTCTCCAAAAGGTGAACATTTAGGAGTATTAGCTGGTGTAGTTGTAGCAGCTGTAGTTTCATTCGTAATTGGTGCAATTGTTTTGAAAACAAGCAAAGGCGAAGCAGAAGATATCAATGCTGCTGCTGAAAAAATGCAAGAGCTTAAAGGTAAAAAGAGCTCTGTTGCAGGTGCCGTAACTGGCGCAGATGCATCTGTTGAAGCTGCTGAAGCAACTAACGAAGCTGCAGAGTTTGACTATAGCAGCGTGAAGAAAATTATCTTCGCATGTGACGCGGGTATGGGTTCAAGTGCTATGGGGGCTTCCATCATGCGTAATAAAGTGAAAAAAGCTGGCGTTGAAGGTGTAGATGTAACAAACACATCTATTGCTAACCTTCCGAATGATGCTGACCTTGTTATCACACATAAAGATCTGACAGACCGTGCAGTAGCTAAGCTTCCAAACGCACAACACGTATCTGTAGAAAACTTTATGAACAGCCCTAAATATGATGAGATTATCAATAACTTGAAATAATGTTGGGAGGAGCATTACCTTAATTAGGTAATGCTCCTTTTTATGTTGTAAAAGTCTTAAAAGCGGGTAAAAATAAACCATCTGCTAATCCAGTCTATGGTTTATTTAATAATGGCAACATTAGGTGTGAAAAAAATGCTATAACAACTGATTGAGTCTTGTAAAACACTTATTTATAATTAAATTATGTCAAGAAAACAAGGTGGTATGGCATGGTTATTTCCGCTAGAGAAAGACTGGTTTTGCAATTTTTGCTTGAAGATATGAAAGAGGATGTCACAATCAAGCAGCTTGCTGATATTGTGAATGTAAGTGAGCGGACAATCCACCGTGACCTGAAAAATATTGAAGATGTTTTGCAGGCATTCCACTTAAAGCTTCAAAAAAAGGCAGGAGTGGGAGTAAAGGTAATTGGTACACAAGGCGATATTTATCAATTAAGAGTAACAATCCTTAAACAAGATTTTACAGAATACACCCCGGATGAAAGGCTTATCGTTGCGCTATGTACATTGTTGGATAATAAAGAGCCTGTTAAGCTTTTTTCTCTTGCAAATGATATGGGTGTAACAACAGCAACTGTCAGTCACGATTTGGATAAGCTAGAACCGATTATTAAACAATATGACCTGCAGCTTGTGCGTAAGCGGGGTTATGGAATCGAACTGGAAGGTTCAGAGGATGCAAAAAGAAAGGCAATAACAAGTCTTATATCGGAAAGATTTGACGTGCCAGAATTTTTGAAGATGGTCAGAGACAATATTCAAAAGAAATCCACCAATAAAATAGATTCTATCTCAGAAAGGCTGTTAGGCCTTGTTCATAAAGAAAAAATCATCTTGATAGAGGGAATCATTGAGGAAATCAATGAAGAGCTGCCGTACAGTCTAGCAGACAGCTCTTATGTTGGATTAGTTGTCCATATCGCCTTGGCGATGGAACGAATCCAAAGAGGCGAAAATATTACTCTTCAGGAAGACTATTTGCGAGAATTGAAATCGACAAAAGAGTTTAGTTTTGCTCAAAAAATTGCTGCTCGCTTAGAAAGAACGTTTGAAGTCACCATTCCTGATGAAGAGATTGGTTATATTACGATGCATTTGCGGGGAGCAAAAATCCGCTATGACAAGGATATAGGGATTAAGGATGAAAATATCGAGGTTGCTGTCATTGTGCAGAGCTTAATCAAAAATGTGGAGAATCTTCTCCATACAAGATTATTGGATGAAACCTTGTCCCAAGGGCTCTTGGCACATCTTCAGCCAGCGTTATACAGATTAAAGCAAAAAATGAGAATTTCCAACCCGCTGCTGAGCAATATTAAAGATGACTATTATGAATTGTTTAAAGTCGTAAAAAAGGCAGCAGAGCTGACCTTGCCTAATCAGGATATACCTGATGAGGAAATCGGTTATTTGGTTTTGCATTTTGGAGCGGCATTAAATTCAAAACAGCTTACGACTAAATTAAGGGTTTTAATTATATGCTCAAGTGGAATTGGTACATCAAAAATGCTTGCCGCAAAAATTGGCAATGAGATTCCTGGTCTATCTGAAATTAAAACGGCATCTGTTTTTGAAATGAAAAACATTTCCCTTGATGAATATGATGCTATTCTTTCAACGATTCCAATTGAGGATATAAATAGAGATTATTTTGTAGTCAGTCCAATTTTGACGAATCAGGAACTCGAACTTGTCAAAAACTATTTGCAAGAAAAAGGCGGACAATTAACAGAAATAGCAGAACCGGCTAATGATGGGGTTGAAATATTATCCCTCAGCTTTCAACATTTTGATCAACTTGGCAAGCAAGTAACAGTTCTTGCAGACCTATTGAAGGATTTTGAGGTGTGGAAAGCAGGCAACGCTGATTTAAACAAGGTATTACAGGATGGGCTGGAAAGGCTTTTGTATAAAGGTTCTATCTTAGACGCTAACGAAGTATTGTGCTCTCTACAGAATAGAGAAAAGATAGGCGGCTTAGCTATTCCAGATACAACACTTGCCCTTTACCATACAAGAAGTGAGAAAGTGGCATACCCATCTTTTAATATAATAGATGCAACAACTGCTTATGAATTAAAGGCGATGAATGGAGGAAGCGAAAAAGTAACAAGAATTTTGCTATTGCTGGCACCGTTCAAGCTGACTTCATCAACATTGGAATTATTAAGCTTTATTAGTTCCTTGATTATTCAGTCGCAAACTAGCATTAAGCTGTTTGAAAATGGAACTAAAGATGAATTAGCGCATTTCATTAGCAACCAATACTTAAAAAACTATATTCATACAAATCAGGAGGCAACGAAATGTCTATATTAAAAAAAGAAAACATCATCCTAAACAGCAATGTATCTGAAAAAACAGAGGCTATTAAATTAGCTGGTCAAATCTTGGTAGACCAAGGCTATGTTTCAGCAGATTATATTCCAGCAATGCTTCAAAGAGAAGAACTTTCTTCTACTTACATGGGTAACTTCCTAGCGATTCCTCATGGTACAGATGAAGCAAAAGCAGCTGTTCTACAATCAGGTCTTTCAGTAGTACAAGTTCCAAACGGTGTTGATTTCGGTGATGGAAACATTGTGAAATTACTAGTTGGTATTGCAGGTAAAGACGGAGAGCACCTAGAGATTCTTTCTCAAATCGCAATCGTATGTTCAGAAGAAGAAAATGTTGAAAAGCTTGTACAAGCAAAATCAGAAGAGGAAATCATTTCAATTTTAAGCGAGGTTAACTAATATGAAAGCTATCCATTTTGGAGCAGGAAATATTGGGAGAGGCTTTATTGGCCTCTTATTACATCAATCAAAATATGAAGTTCACTTTGTGGATGTAAATGAAAAAGTCATTGATGAAATCAACCAAGAGGGTACATACAATGTACTTTTGGCAAATGATGCGAAGGACCAATTTACAGTCACGAATATTAAAGGTATTAACAGCAAAGCAAATCCGGAAAAGGCAGTGGAAGAAATTGCATCTGCTGATTTAGTTACAACGGCTATTGGTCCAAATATCCTTAAGTTCATTGCACCATTAATTGCAGATGGGTTAAAAGCAAGAAAAGCAAAAAATGGACAATTTTTGAATATCATTGCGTGTGAAAACATGATTGGCGGAAGCACAGAATTGAAGAAGTTCGTGTTTGAGCACCTAAATGATGAAGAAAAAACATGGGCGGAAGAATATATTGGATTCCCTGATTCTGCAGTAGACCGCATTGTTCCAAATCAGTCAAATGAAAAGCTGTTGGACGTACTTGTTGAGCCATTCTTTGAATGGGTTATCGATGAGACGAAAATTAAAGGTGAAAAGCCTGAGATTCCAGAAGCACATTTCGTTGAAAACTTAACTGCTTATATTGAAAGAAAACTGTTCACTGTTAATACTGGTCATGCAACAACAGCATACCTTGGTAACATAAAAGACTTTAAAACAATTTCTGAAACAATTGCTCATAAAGATGTGGAGGAAAAAGTGTTAAAAGTCTTAAGTGAGACAGGAAAAGTACTCGTTGAAAAATACAAGTTCGACAAGGAAGAGCATCAAAAGTATATTCAAAAAATCATCGGAAGATTCTCTAATCCACATATCGTTGATGATGTGAAAAGGGTTGGACGTTCTCCACTTCGCAAATTAAGCCGCAATGACCGCTTAGTTGCACCAGCAATGGAATACGTTGAACTATTCAAAGGACTTCCGGCAGGATTAGTGGAAGTAATGGCTTCAGCAATGTTATTTTACTCATCAGAAGACCAAGAATCAGTTGAGTTAAAAGAATTGATTTTGGCAAAAGGTGCAGAGCAAGCATTCAGTGAGGCATCTGGATTGTCAGCAGACAACAAGCTCGTTAGTGCTGTAGCTGCTGCTTACAAAGAAATTCAATAACTTGATTAAGAGAGCTGTCCTTAAATAGGACGGCTTTTTTTGTATTATTTTCCAATAAGTTTTGCTGGAATTGGGCAAGGGTAAATAAGGAGCATACAGAGAGGAGAGAAAATAAAATGAATACTAATAAGACTATCCATGTGGTTTCATCAACAGATGATAATTATGTTCCCCATCTAGGAGTGATGTTTGTTTCTCTCTTAGAAAATACACAACAAGACAGAAAGGTGCAGCTATATGTGCTGAATGGTGGCATAGCTGAGAAGAATAAACAATGGCTGCAAATGACTGTCGCTCCATATCAAACTTCTATACAATTTTTGGATGTTGATCCAAAACAATATGAGAATGCTATTGAAAGCAGACATATCACAAAAGCCTCCTATTACCGTATTTCCATTCCAGATTTAATTTCTGATCCAGATATTGAAAAGGTCCTTTATATCGACAGTGACACTGTAGTGCTAGAGGATGTTTCCAAAATCTACGATCTAGATATTTCACCTAATATTGCTGCTGCAGTAATTGACTGCGGACTTCATGACAGACTGCAAACACTTAACGTGAGTGAGGATGCAAACTATTTTAATGCAGGCATTATGCTAATAGACTTAAAAAGCTGGAGGGACAACCAGATAACAGACAGAGCCTTTGACTATATAAAAAATGCAACGGATGAACAGCTAGAATACCATGACCAAGATATTCTTAATACATTGCTTTGTAATCAGTGGCTCGAGCTTCATCCAAAGTGGAATGCTCAAGCGTATTTATTGTTAAAACAAAAAAAATTAGAATTCATTGATGAAATCAAAAAGCAGGAAGCATTCAGTAAGCCTGCAATTGTTCATTTCTGCGGAGAAGAAAAGCCGTGGCTCAAAGGATATGTTCACCCATATAAAAAGACATATTATCATTACTTAGAAAAGACTGCATCAGGGTTAGAGCAAGGAGCAAGTGCTAAGAACATATAATGGAAAAAAGCTGACGAATATCAGCTTTTTTTTCTATTAGAAAAGGCTGAAACCTTTAAGTTTCAGCCTTTTTTATTTAGTTTGGCATTCGTGAAGCAGAACCGCCTTTAGACTGCTTTCGCTTTTCCATCAGTTTTTTGACGATAGGATAAATGACTGGAGCCCATTTAATTGCTGTTCTTATCATTTTCTTCATATCAATCACTCCTTTTTCTTATCTATTCCCAGCCTGAGTAATAGATAAACAAGCCAAAAGGAGGGAGAGTCTAGTATTTTGGCTATAATAAATATTGTATTTGCTGCTGAAAGAGCATATAGTTTTTATAGAATGAACTGCAACAATTTATGGCAACATTACGTCTAAATAGAAAGTATATAGATTGAAGAAAAGGAAAGGGTAAAATGATGGATAAAATCAAATCTCTGCTAGGTATGTTCTGGCGGTTTTGGAAAAGAAGACATTTAACACAAATTCTTTTGTTAGCATTACTATTATTTGTACTAGTTTCTATATTATATTTCATGTATTTGGCAAGCCAAGCAAACGTAAGTACGTTGAAGGCTGGATTAAGCCAGGCTACCGTCATTTATGACAAAGACGGCGATGAGGCCACGGAAATAAAGACAGAAAGAACGGAAGGAATAGAGCTGAAGGATCTGCCAGATTATGTGCCGGGGGCTGTAGTCTCCATTGAGGATGAGCGATTCTACAGTCATAATGGTTTTGATTTAAAAGGCATAACACGCGCTTTCTTTAAAAACCTTCTTGCTGGCAGTATAACGGGCGGAGGCAGCACAATTACACAGCAGCTTACAAAAAATGCCCTGTTATCTTCTGAACAGACATACAAACGGAAAGCAGAGGAATTATTTTTAGCTGTGGAAATAGAGAAGCACTACAGCAAGGATGAAATTCTACAAATGTATCTTAATCATGTTTACTTTGGGAGCGGTGCATGGGGAATAGATCAAGCAGCTAAAAAGTACTATAACAAAAACATCAAGGATATTTCTGTAAGCGAATCAGCACTGCTTGCGGGCTTGCTACAGGCACCATCTGCTCTTGATCCGTATAAAAATTATGAAGGTGCGATTAAGCGGCGAAATATAGTGCTTGGCAAAATGAAGGAAGAAAAAGTAATCTCAGAAGCTGAATATAAAGAAGCGATTGATGAAAAGATTGTGCTAGAAGACGGCGGAGGCTCGTTCATTGATAGAGATTATCCTTACTTTGTCGATTCTGTAATAGATGAGGCAATTTCCCAATATGGGCTTACCCAAGAAGAGATTTTAACAAGAGGCTATAAAATATATACAGAAATGGACCAGAACCTGCAATCAACACTAGAAAAAACATTTGCAAATGACTCCTTATTTCCATCAAGCAGTGATGGAACTTCTTCACAGGGTGGTGCTGTGTTGCTTGACCCTGAGACAGGCGGTATTAGAGGTCTTGTTGGGGGCAGGGGAGAACAGGTTTTCAGAGGCTATAACCGTGCAACACAAATTAAGGTTCAGCCGGGCTCAACAATGAAGCCGTTGGCGGTTTATACACCGGCACTTGAAGCAGGCTATAAGACCACTTCTATTCTGAAGGATGAACCGTTTAAAAAAGGTGACTATGAGCCGCAAAACTTTACAAAGACCTACCAAGGGGATGTGCCGATGTATGAGGCACTGGAGAAATCTTTAAACGTTCCTGCAGTTTGGTTATTGGATAAAATAGGACTTGATAAAGGGCTCGATGCTTTAGAGCGATTCGGCATTCCGTATGATGAGACAGAAGATAAATATCTAGGTATTGCACTTGGAGGAATGTATAAGGGTGTATCTCCACTGCAGATGGCAGAAGCATATTCCACATTCCCGAACAACGGAATTCGGATGGAAGGCCATTTGATTACTAAGATTGTAGGACCAACAGGCAATGTCATTGCAGAGTATCAATCAAAGTCGACTAAAGTGACATCAAAGTCTGTCGCAGAGGATATGACCTCCATGCTGTTGGATGTTATAGATTCAGGTACAGGCCAAGGAGCAAAGGTGACAGGTTTTGAAATAGCTGGAAAAACAGGCTCGACACAATTGGCTAACGCTAATCTGTCTGGTACAAAAGATCAGTGGTTTGTCGGCTATACGCCAAACTTAGTTGGAGCAATGTGGCTCGGCTATGACAAAACTGATAATCAGCATTATCTTAAGAGTAAAAGCTCAGGAGATGTCGTACCAATTTTCAAAACAATCATGGATCAAGCAGTCCAGTATGTGGAGCCAGAGAACTTCGCTGTTATATCTGTGAGCGACCAGCTTGCAGGTAAAAAAGAGCGAACACAGAAAGTGGAAGAAACAAAAGAAGCAATTAAGGAAAAGGCAAAAGAAATTCAAACAACAATTGAAGAGAATTCTTCCAAATGGAGTCAAGTGCTAGATGAAATGAAAGAAGATGCTGGAGTTATCAGCGGTAAGCTTAAAGACAAATGGAATGAAATAATGGGTCAATAAAAACCAAAGGCTGGAACGAAATGTTCCAGCCTTTTCTATATTAATTCTCATGAAAAAAAGGTATATATAATAGAAGCATTTCGTTTGGGTAATAATGGGTCCATATCCTTTTAAAAAAGTAGATGTGACAAGTTTATGGACATAGATTTTCATAGCCACATCTGCTATAATTACTGAGTTGGTATCTTCTTGGAAAATGTTTGCTAGATTAAGGGCAATTTAATTGTGATATTTGGAAAAAATATCCTTACGATTTTTGTCACATTTACATGCTTCGAGATATGATATCATCATACAGGTAGTAATAATAGTATTTTACCTATTTAAAATGAATGTTCTATGTCTAAATCTTGAACATTCTGTGAATATTTTAACATTTAAAAGTTAAATTGGAAGGAGATGCACTAAATGAAGTCAAAAAAAGGCTTGTTATTATCACTTCTAGCGATTTTGCCAATTTTTGTACTTAGCGGCTGTGAAAGCATGGTTGTATTTGATCCAAAAGGCCCTGTAGCTAAAAGCATTATGGATTTGATTAACTGGTCGCTTATTTTTATGGCAATTATCGTAATAGTTGTTTTTGGTTTGTTCGGTTACATTGTTTGGAAATACCGTGCTAAACCTGAAAATGAAGGGTATGAACCGCCAGAGGAGCACGGAAGTACAGTGCTTGAGATTGTCTGGACTGTTATCCCTTTCTTAATCATTATTGCTTTGACAATTCCAACTGTCAAAACAATCTATGCAGTGGAAGATATTCCAAAGAATTACGAAGATCAGGAACCAGTTGTGATCAATGTCACATCTGCAGACTGGAAATGGATTTTCAGTTATCCAGAAGAGGGAATTGAAACAGTGAACTACGTTAAAATCCCTGCTGGTGTTCCGATTGAATTTAAATTGACTTCTGCTGGAACAATGCAATCTTTCTGGGTTCCACAGCTTGCTGGTCAAAAATACACAATGTATGGAGCTGAAACAGAGCTATACCTAGTTGCAGATCATACAGGTGAATATTTAGGACAAAACACAAACTTCAACGGTAAAGGATATGCAGAAATGCAATTCAACGTAGAAGCTGAAACACAAGATGATTACAATGCTTGGGTAGATGAAGTAAAAGATACTGCACCTAAGCTATCAGAAGATAAATATAAAGAATTGTTGAAGCCTACGCATTTAGGACGCATGACATTCTCTAATACACATTTAGAATGGATTGATCATGGTAAAGGCGGAACTTCTAACTATTACTTGAACCCTGAATTGTACAAAGTTCATGGTTACCAAGGTAAAATCTTCGATCATGAAGATGCAGACAGCGAAGAGAAAACTGATGGGGGTGAGCATTGATGGACATTAAGTGGAATGAAATCCTTGTTAAAGGAGACCCGTTGATCCTTGGCTCCCAAATCGGTATCGCATTGACGATGATTGGTGCTTTAGTTCTAATCACGTATTTGAAAAAATGGCGTTACCTATGGGATGAATGGATCACAACTGTCGATCATAAACGTATTGGTATAATGTACATTATTGTTGCGGTATTAATGTTCTTCCGTGGCGGTATAGATGGTTTAATGATGAAAGCACAAACAGCGGCACCAGACATGAAGTTCTTGGATGCACAGCATTACGATGAAGTATTTACAACACATGGTGTTATCATGATCTTGTTCATGGCGATGCCTGCTTTAATTGGTCTTATGAACGTTGTTATTCCATTACAAATTGGAGCACGTGACGTTGCGTTCCCGCAATTGAACGCTTTGAGCTTCTGGCTAACTTTCTCAGGAGCAATGCTTTTCAATATTTCTTTCGTAGTCGGTGGTTCTCCAGATGCTGGTTGGACATCGTACTTCCCGCTTGCAGGTAAGGAGTTTACACCTGGAGTAGGTAATAACTATTACGCAATTGGCTTGCAGATTGCAGGGGCAGGAACATTGATGACAGGTATTAACTTTGTTGTCACAATCCTGAAAATGCGTACAAAAGGCATGACATTAATGAAAATGCCTATGTTTACTTGGACTGCTTTATTGACAAACGTTTTAATCATTTTTGCATTCCCAATTCTTACTGTTGCTTTAGCATTGATGACTTTTGACCGTATGTTCGGTACACATTTCTTCACTGTTTCAGGAGGAGGAAATGCAATGCTTTGGAACAACCTATTCTGGCTATGGGGACATCCTGAAGTTTATATCGTTGTTCTGCCTGCATTTGGTATGTTCTCAGAGATTATTTCAACTTTCTCAAGAAAAACATTATATGGATATAAATCTATGATTATTTCAATTGTCGGAATTGCAATCTTGAGTTTCGTCGTTTGGGTTCACCATTTCTACACAATGGGATCTGGACCAGTCGTTAACTCAGTATTTTCTATTACGACAATGTTAATCGCTGTTCCTACAGGGGTTAAGATTTTCAACTGGCTGTTTACAATGAGAAAAGGCCGCATCCAGTTTACAACTGCAATGCTATGGTCACTTGCTTTCATTCCGACCTTCACTATTGGTGGGGTAACAGGGGTTATGCTTGCAATGGCTGCAGCTGACTATCAATACCATAATACTTTATTCCTAGTAGCTCACTTCCATTATGTGTTGATTCCAGGGGTAGTATACGCGGTATTTGCAGGATTCTATTACTGGTGGCCAAAGATGTTCGGTCACGCATTAAACGAACGTCTTGGAAAATGGCATTTCTGGTTGTTCAACATTGGTTTCAACTTAACATTTATGCCTATGTTCTTCCTAGGCTTAAAAGGTGCAGTAAGACGTTCTTACACATTCTCTGTAGAGTCAGGGTTTGCACCATTATTCGCACTTTCTGCAGTAGGTTCATTGATTCTTGCGGCTGGATTCGCAGTATTAGTGTATAACATCTACTGGAGTGCACGTTATGCAAAACGCAATATTTCTACAGATCCATGGGATGCAAGAACTCTAGAATGGCATACAGCTTCACCTGTACAATTCTATAACTTTGCACAATTGCCTGAAGTTAAAACATTAGATGCTTTCTGGCACATGAAGAAGAAAGATAAAGATGCGTTAGTACTAAAAGAAAATGAATTAGAAGAAATTCATATGCCGAGCAATTCTGGGCTTCCATTTATCATGTGTGTAATCTTTGGCGCTGCCGGATTCTTCATGGTATTTGAGTGGATTCCTCTAGCAGCAATTGCGGCTGCCTTTATATTCGTTGGCTTACTTGTTCGTTCATTTGATTATAATGACGGCTACCACGTGAAAGTCGACGACATCAAGAAAATTGAGCGTGCATGGAGGGATGAGAAATAATGGCTAAAGTAGATACTTCTTTACCGTTGGAGTACCAAACGGAACAGAACCGTCTTAATATCTTTGGTTTCTGGATCTTCCTAGGTGCTGAAATAGTCTTATTTGCATCATTGTTTGCCGCACACGGTTCTCTATACAATGCTTTTGCAGATGGACCTACTCCTAAAGATTTGTTTATATTAAAAGACGTTATGATTGAAACAATGCTACTATTAACAAGTAGTTTCACTTGCGGTATTGCTATCTGGTATATGCGCCGCAATAACTTAAAAGGCTTGTTGGTTTGGCTTATCATTACTTTATTGCTTGGTGCTGGGTTCGTATTCTTCGAGGTGACTGAGTTCATCCATTATGTTCATGAAGGTGCGAAAATGCAGACAAGCGCATATTTCTCCAGCTTCTTTGTTCTGTTAGGAACACACGGACTTCACGTTTCTATCGGTATTGGCTGGGCGATTGCGGTAATTATCCAATTGGCTAAACGTGGATTGACACCTACGACTGCGCGTAAAACGTTTATTATCAGCTTATATTGGCACTTCTTAGACGTTGTGTGGATTTTCATCTTCACATTCGTTTATCTAGCAAGGATGGTGTAATTTATGGCTAAACATAATAGCAGTTTTCCAACTGGCCACGTTGCAGGGTTCATCGTTTCTATTTTGCTGACTTTTGCAACAGTAGGTGCTGTAAGATATACGGATTTGCCGTTTGTGACAATTATGTGGATTATTGGTTCATTAGCAGTAATTCAAGCATTGCTTCAACTTTTCATGTTCATGCATTTGACTGAAGGGGAAGGCAAAATGCAATTAATTAATATTTTCTATGCGTTCTTCTGTGCGATTGTTGTCGCTGCAGGAACAATTTGGGTAATGACATCAGGACATGTTCATTACTAATAAGAAAAACCTCCGAGAAATTGGAGGTTTTTTTTGTTGTTTATATGCTAGTTCAATAGAACTAATTCGGCGAAAATCCATGGAAAGTTGAGATATTGTTCTATAAATCCCATTGACGTTAATAAAATAAGTGTTAAAATCAATTTATAAATCTAAGTGATAATGAAAATCAGTTGAGAATTAATTGGACTACATCAGTGTGTAAGGAGGCGAATAGAAAGAGGCTCTTGACTCAATCTACCATCTATGAAGATAAGATATTTAAGCATCATGTTAGTACTGTTATCAACTGCCTCCTTGTTTATAGGAGTAATTGATATTAACCCTCTAAGCATACTTCAATTAACAGAGGATCAGAAAGAAATACTATTAATCAGCAGATTTCCCCGTCTAATAAGCATTATTATTGCAGGTATAAGCTTAAGCATTTGCGGACTAATTATGCAGCAAATCACCAGAAATAAATTTGTGTCTCCAACGACTGCAGGGACGATGGACTGGGCCAGATTTGGCATTCTTATTGCGCTAATGATGTTCACTACTGCAACTCCAATTGTTAAGATGCTTGTTGCCTTCGTTTTTGCATTGCTAGGTACATTCCTATTCATGCAAATATTAAATCGAATCAAATTCAAGGATGCAATATTTATTCCACTTGTTGGTTTAATGCTTGGAAACATAATTAGCTCGGTTACCACTTTCTTTTCTATGAAACATGATCTTGTGCAAAACATGTCATCATGGCTTCAAGGTGATTTTTCACTGATTATGGAAGGCAGATACGAGCTGCTTTATATAAGCATCCCAGTACTCATCGTGGCATACCTTTATGCGAATAAATTCACAATTGCTGGAATGGGTGAGGAATTCTCGACGAATTTAGGCCTTAACCATAAGCGAGTTGTCAATATCGGTCTAGTTATTGTGGCGCTTGTTTCATCAGTGGTTTTGCTTACAGTCGGAATGATTCCATTCTTGGGTCTTATCATTCCTAATATAGTTTCCCTTTACAAGGGTGATAATTTGAAGAATAGCTTAACACATACAGCATTACTAGGAGCAAACTTTGTTCTTATATGTGACATTCTTGGACGGGTTATCATTTATCCATATGAAATCTCAATTGGTGTGATGGTTGGGGTTATCGGAAGTGCTATCTTCCTTTATTTACTGGTAAGGAGAAAAACGTATGAATCAGCCTAAGACTAAACTTTTACTTCTTTCCATAATAGCCGTACTGCTTATTGCCGTATTCATGCTAATAAAGGTCAGCAGCGTGAACTGGGAATATGTTATGCCAAGGAGAGCAACCAAAATATTGGCAATATGCCTGACAGGCGGATGTATTGCATTTTCATCAATGGTTTTTCAAACCATTACAAATAACCGAATCTTAACTCCAAGCATTCTTGGACTTGATTCTTTATACTTATTTATCCAAACATTTGTAGTTTTCTTTTTCGGCTCACAAAGCTTAACGATGCTGAATAGTAATGTCAACTTTCTATTATCAGTTGGATTGATGATTCTTTTCTCTGTTGCTTTGTACTACTTGTTTTTCAGGAAAGGAAGTCAAAATATCCTGCTGCTTCTGCTTATTGGAATCATCCTTGGAAGCTTCTTCTCAAGTCTGTCATCCTTTATGCAGATGCTGATAGATCCAAATGAGTTTCTGATTGTGCAAGACAAAATGTTTGCAAGCTTCAATAGCGTTAATACAGATATATTGACAATATGCATTGTAATTATTGCAGCAGTTGCTTTATATGTATCGCGATACAGTAAATTCTTTGATGTAATGTCACTTGGAAAAGAGCAAGCGATTAATTTAGGGATAGATTATGATCGTGTTGTAAGGAATATGCTTGTCGTCGTGGCAATTTTGGTTAGTATTTCGACTGCACTTGTCGGACCAATCACCTTTCTTGGACTGCTCGTTGTAAACCTGGCAAGGGAGTTTCTGAGAACATACAAACATAGCCAGCTTATTGCAGGTTCCATTCTATTAAGCATTATAGCCCTCGTCGGCGGTTTGCTTATTGTAGAAAGAGTATTTACATTCTCGACAACAATCAGTGTCATCATTAACTTTGTCGGAGGCGTTTATTTCATCTATTTATTATTAAAGGAGAGAAGAGCATGGTAGAGGTCAAGAATGTCAGTAAACTATACAATGGAAAAAGCGTCCTTGAAAATGTATCTCTTTCCATTGAAAAAGGAAAAATCACTTCCTTTATCGGTCCGAATGGTGCAGGGAAAAGTACATTGCTATCCATTATCAGCAGGCTGATTAAAGGTGACAGTGGTGATGTCTTAATTGATGGGCAAAGCGTTTTTACGACAAAAAGCAATGTGCTTGCAAAAAAGATATCCATTCTCAAGCAGAGCAACCACATAAATATTCGGTTGACTGTAAAGGAGCTAGTTAACTTCGGAAGGTTTCCATATTCTCAAGGGAGACTAACGAAAGAGGATAAAGCTGCTGTTGCAGAAGCAATTTCTTATATGGAGCTTGATGAAATACAGCATAAATATTTAGATCAATTGAGTGGCGGCCAAAAGCAAAGAGCATATATTGCGATGGTTATTGCTCAAGATACTGAATACATCTTGCTCGATGAACCACTGAATAACCTGGATATGAAGCATTCGGTGCAAATTATGAAGGTTCTCAGAAGACTTGTTAATGAGCTTGGGAAAACAGTAGTAATTGTTATTCATGATATAAATTTTGCCTCTGTCTATTCCGACAATATCGTGGCATTGAAGAATGGCAAACTTGTTAATGATGGACCAGCAGACAGCATTATTAATCAAGCTGTCTTAAAGGATATTTATGAAATGGACATGCAGATAGAGGAAATTAATAATCATAAAATCTGTGTCTATTTTGCTTAAATTCGTAAATTATTGATGCAAAGAATAAACGAGGCTAATGGTAGTTACATTTAAAGCGGAAAGGAGGCAGTGCTTCTATGGAAAACTTAATACTAAGTCTCTTCGCCAGAAGATCCATAATAACACTACCATTAGTATAGTAATTCTTACGTGACATTCTAGGAAAATGGCATTATGAATTACTAATATCTCAATCATAGGATATTCTGTTTATCATTGCAATCAATTTAATTTAAATAATCTAAATATAATAAATTGAGGTGTCTTAATTGAAGAAAAAATTAACGATTCTTTTTTTAGCATTAGTTATGGCTGTTTTGGCAGCATGCGGTAATACATCAACTAGCAGTAATGCATCTGATGACAAAGCAAAAGCAGCAGAAGAAATAACGGTTAAACATGAACTAGGGGAAGCAAAAGTAAAAGCAAATCCGAAAAAAGTTGTTGTTTTTGATATGGGTATTTTGGATACATTAGATAAATTAGGTGTAGAAGTAGCAGGTGTACCTCAAGAAAATCTGCCAGAATATCTTGAAAAATATAAAGATAGCAAATACACAAATGTTGGGGGTCTTAAAGAGCCTGACTTAGAAGCAATCAGTGAATTAGCTCCAGATGTTATCTTTATTTCTGGTAGACAATCAGCAGCATATGAAGACTTAAGTGACATTGCACCAACTGTTTATGTAGGTGTTGATTCAACTAAATATATGGATTCATTTAAGCATAACATGGAATTAGTTGGACAAATCTTCGGAAAAGAAGATGCAGTGAAGGAAGAATTAGCAAGCATTGATGATACAATTACAGCCCTTAACGACAAAGCGAAAGCAGTTGAAGGCAAGTCTTTAGTTGTATTAGTGAATGACGGCAGTGTGAGTGCATATGGATCTGGTTCAAGATTCGGTATCATTCATGATGTATTCGGATTAGCACAAGCAGATGAAAACATTGAAGCATCAACACATGGGCAAAGTATCTCATTTGAGTATATTGCAGACAAGAATCCAGAATATCTATTCGTAGTGGATAGAGGAGCTGTTGTTGGTGGTGAATCATCTGCAGCGAAAGTGTTAGATAATGAACTTGTTAATGGTACAGATGCTGCTAAAGACGGTCATATTATTTACTTGAATCCTGGCTATTGGTACCTGTCAGGTGGAGGTCTTGTGTCAACAGAAGAAATGGCAAAAGAAATCGAAGCTGGTATTTCGAAATAAACACTTATGAACAAGAAACCCAATTTGCTAAAAGCAGATTGGGTTTTTTCATTTGCAATTTATGAAAATACGGCTATAGAGTTGCTTTTTCGTAAATTTAGATAGAAAATATAATAGACAAAGTATGTTGTAAGATGGACAAGGAGGAAAGTCATGAGTGTTCGATTTGGTATTATAGGAACAAACTGGATTACAGAATCATTCATACAAGCAGCAAGCATGGTGGAGGAGTTTACCTTGGCCGCTGTATATTCAAGATCAGAAGAAAAAGCAGCAGCATTTGCGCAAAAATATAATGCAGAACAAATATTCACAAGTCTGACTGAAATGGCAGAGAGCGACAAAATTGACGCAGTTTATATTGCTAGTCCTAACTCACTGCATGCAGAGCAGTCCATCCTATTTCTAAACAACAAAAAACATGTTTTAACTGAAAAAGCGTTTGCATCTAATTCAAGGCAAGCTCAAGCAATGGTTAAAGCTGCAAAGGAAAATAATGTCCTGTTAATGGAAGCATTAAAAACAACGATGCTGCCAAACTTTAAGGTGATAAAAGAAAATTTACATAAAATCGGGAAAGTTAGACGAGCGTTTGCGAGTTATTGTCAGTATTCATCAAGATATGATGCTTACAAGGAAGGAAATATCCTTAATGCATTTAAACCAGAATTCTCTAACGGTGCATTAATGGATATCGGTGTTTATTGTATTTATCCAATGGTCGCATTGTTTGGAAAGCCAGAGTCAGTTAAAGCTTCTAGTTACATGCTAGACAGCGGGGTTGATGGGGAAGGCAGTATCATAATGACCTATGCCGAAATGGATATTGTGCTGATGTACTCAAAAATAACAAACTCTCTTGTTCCATCGGAAATTCAAGGTGAAAATGGCAATATTCTTATTGATCAAATGAATACACCGCAAAAGATAGAAATAGCTTACCGCAATGGGGAAAAAGTCGATGTTTCTGTCCAGCAAAAAGAAGAAGCGATGTATTATGAGGCAAAGGAATTCATTGATACTATTCTTGCCGGCGAGTCGGAATCTGCAATAAATTCACTTGAGTTATCAGTAACAGTAATAGAAATAATGGATGAAGTGAGAAAACAAACGGGAATTGTGTTCCCGGCAGATGAGAAATAATTGTTGCTTGGAAAACTTAAAATGGCTCTAGCTGTTTTAAGAGAAATAATTGAAAGCGTTCTTAATAGAGATGGAAATGGGGGAGAAATGCATGAAATTATTTGGTGCAATAGAAGCTGGAGGAACAAAATTTGTTTGTGCTGCTGGTACGGAAACAGGAGAAATTAAAGAGAGAGTTTCGATTGCTACAACCACACCTGAAGAAACAATGCCAGAGGTAATTGCTTTCTTTAATAAACATAAAGTAGAAGCAATTGGCATTGGCTCCTTTGGACCAATTGACGTAGACAGAAGCAGTCCAACATATGGACACATTACAACAACTCCGAAGCTTGCTTGGCGAGATTACCCTTTATTAAGTACAGTACAGAAGGAATTTCCCATCCCAATCGGCTTTAACACAGACGTTAATATCGCGGCTATGGGAGAAGCAGTTCTTGGTGCAGCAAAGGGTCTTGACAGCTGCCTGTATATAACGGTTGGAACTGGTATTGGTGCAGGAGCATATATTCAGGGCGAGCTATTGCAAGGGTTAACGCACCCTGAGATGGGCCATATTCTTGTAAGAAGACACCCAGAAGATAGCTATAAAGGAAGATGTCCATATCATGGTGATTGCCTTGAAGGTCTAGCTGCTGGGCCTGCGATTGAAGAAAGATGGGGAACAAAAGCAGCTGAACTGAGCAACAACGACAAGGTTTGGGAAATGGAAGGTTATTATATTGCTCAAGCCCTGATGCAATATATATTAATCCTTTCCCCGAAAAAGATTATCCTTGGTGGAGGAGTAATGAACCAAGAACAGGTTTTAGTATATATTAACACTTACCTCAAGGAATTTTTAAATGGCTATTTAGAATTCCCGCAAGTATCAACAGATTTGGGAAGCTACGTTGTAAGACCCGGACTTGGTGATAATGCTGGCATTACAGGCGGTTTACTGCTTGCGAAAAGAGTTTATGAAGAAAGCAAATAACTAAAAAACGTTAAGCCCCTTTCATAAGGGCTTAACGTTTTTTTCTAACTGAACAAGATAAAGTCCGTCACCCGGCGTAAAAGTCCTTGTTATTTCAAACCCGAATTGCTGATAAAGTCTGACAGCAGGTATGTTTTTCATTGCGGTACATACGTAAATTGGCTTGTTTTGACTGACTATTAGACTTCTCAGCATATTAGCAGCAATCCCTTGGCGAAAGTAGTCAGGATGAACACAAGCCTGCAGATGAGTGTGCTTTGGTCTGTTTCCTCGTAGGATAATACACCTGCCATCACTCCATTTAC
The DNA here is from genome assembly GCF_007273535.1 of Niallia circulans. Lineage (NCBI taxonomy): Bacteria > Bacillati > Bacillota > Bacilli > Caryophanales > Bacillaceae > Niallia > Niallia circulans. The sequence continues at coordinate 772,440 of NZ_RIBP01000004.1, read as the reverse complement.
CATCCAACCTAAAAATACTTCATTACTTGCTTGGATATGGAGTACATCCTCCTTTAAAGGTGGAAGATCGTAATAGCCAATTATTTCTGCTTCCACATTGTAGGAAAGCTTTTGTAATTCAAGAATTTCTGCTGCAATTCGTCTATCTGATTGCTGTAGACTTTTAAGCATATAGATTGCTCCTTGTTCGTTTCTTTCTATTATACAGTTTGTGAAGAAGTTTGAAATTATGAACAAATTGTTTCTTAACCATTAACATTCATTTAAACATGCTAGAGAACTGTTGCAGAGAAACGGGAAAGCAGGTTTAATTAATAAAAAAGCAAGTAACGGAGGGCAGCAAATATGCAGGTTTTAGTTATAGAAGATAATGTTGGTGTTTGCTCCATGTTAGAAATGTTTTTTGGAAAAGAAGACTTTAATGGAGTATTCCTGCATGATGGATTGGAAGGATACAAGCATTTTATAGATAATGAGTATGATATGGTTATTTTGGATTGGATGCTGCCGAGCATGGATGGAATTACAGTATGCCGCAAAATAAGAGAGGTAGATAAAAATGTGCCAATCATTATGCTGACAGCAAAGGATACAGAATCCGATCAAGTGTTAGGTTTGGAAATGGGAGCGGATGATTATGTGACAAAACCGTTCAGCCCACTGGCATTAACTGCGAGAATGAAGGCGATTGTGAGAAGACAATCAAAGGAAAAAAATAATTTGGAAGACACAATAGAAACGAGTATCATTAAGATTAATAAGGAAACACGGGAAGTATTCATCTCAGATAAACTAATTCCTAATCTTACTCCAAAGGAATACGATCTTTTGTCTTTTTTTGCACAGCATCCGAAACAAGTCTTTTCAAGGGATCAAATACTTGAGCAAGTTTGGGGCTTTCAATTTTACGGAGATGATCGTACAGTAGACGTTCATATTAAAAGACTGAGAAGGAAAATCGGCCGTGATAACCAGCCATTCTTCCATACTGTATGGGGAGTAGGCTATAAATACGATGAAACGGTGGTCATAAATGAGAATTAAGTACTTATACCAGCAGCTGATCAGCCATATTAGTGTCATTGTCGTTGCGTTTTTAGTGGTAAGCATTGCCTCGACTCATTTTGTCGAGAAGGTAGTGCTCACTATTAAAGGACAAGAGCTGTATGATTATGGCATTAATATTCTTACAGATATACAAGGAAACCAAATGCAATCCTCTGCTCAGGACACACTGCTTAATTATGCAGATGTGCTGAAAAGCAGAGGAGTGACATTTGGCATTTTTGACACACAGCAAAATGTTATTGCATCTGTTGGGAAAAGAATTAATATCACGGATGAAGAATGGAATGCCATTAAGGATGGAGAAAACAATAAAGTTATCAAAAGCAGTACGAGACGAGGCAATCAGGAGGTTACATTAGTTGCCATCCCTTATAGTGTTAATGGAGAGGTCGCAGGTGGAATTTTGCTTACTGCCCCTTTAAGTGATTCGAAGCAGCTCATTAATGAAATAAACAAATACCTTGTGTATTCTGTATTTATTGCATTTGGTGTAGCACTGCTACTCAGCGTTTTATTATCTAGAATTCATGTTAGACGAATTAAGAAGCTTCAAGAAGCGACAAGTCTTGTTGCGGTTGGAGACTATAGTGTTAGGGTGCACTCATCTAATTTTGATGAAATCGGCGAATTGGCGAGTGACTTTAACTCAATGGTAGACCGTCTCCGTGTTTCGAAGGAAGAAATAGATGCACTAGAAAATCGAAGAAGGCAATTCATGTCAGATGTTTCCCATGAATTGAAAACCCCTTTAACAACCATAAGCGGTGTCATTGAAGGACTTAACAATAATATGATACCAGAAGCGGAAAAAGGCAAGGGTATTACTCTTGTAAGCCAGGAAACGAAAAGGCTGATCAGACTTGTTAATGAAAATCTGGATTATGATAAAATCCGTTCTAATCAGATTGTGCTGATGAAGGAATCCATTCAGCTTGCCGAAGTCCTTGAAATTATTCAGGAGCAGCTCTATACGCAGGCAATAGAGAAGGATTTGGCTATTAATGTAGATGTTGCAGATAATGTTTATATTTATGCAGACTATGACAGGTTAATCCAAATCATCATGAATATAACAAAAAACAGTATTCAGTTTACAGATGCAGGTGAAATTTGGCTGAGGGGCAGAGTAGCTGATGGCTTCACAATTATAGAAATAGAAGATACTGGGATTGGTATGGACCCGGCAGAAATCGAAAACATTTGGAAAAGATTCTATAAAGCTGATATTTCAAGAACGAATAATCCATATGGGGAGTTTGGACTGGGTTTGTCAATTGTCAAACAGCTTGTCCAATTCCACCATGGAACAATTGAAGTAAGCAGCCAAAAAGGCACTGGAACGAAATTCACGATTTATTTTCCGATTGAGCATAAATAATAATTGCTTCTGATCATGCTGGGTAAATTTCTCAGCATGACAGAGCTTTTTTTCTATCTGTCACCAAAATAGCTATAATTTCTTTTTTTCTTCCCTGATTTTTCTATGTCTATTAAAACTTTGTTAATAATTTATTCATATATAGGTTTTATTATATAAGCATGAGATAAATAAAATAACTAACTAACTTCTTCTTATAGATGATACACAATGATAATAATTATAGGAGGTATATACGATGAATGAGTTTGATAAAAACAAAGATAATGTGAACGGAGAAAAAGAGTTTGAAACAGAAAAGGATACTTTAAACAGTTCGGACCCTTCAGAAAGTAGAGAGGAAAGTTCTTCATACGAAGCAAATGGCATAAATAAGCCAGAAGAAAAGCAGGAGGCACAAGTAGAAGAGCAAGAAGTGAAAGCAGAGGGGAAAGAATTTCCAAGCGAATATACTCAAACAGCAAGCTTTAATAAGGCAGATGAGTTAGTGCGTGATTACGAAAGAGTTATGAGTGATGGTACTGATGAGAGAGCGGCTGCCAAACAACAGATAGATGAGAATAAGACAATGACTGCAGCTGCAACTGCTGAGCAACAGCCTGGTGGTAAAAGAGGCAAGGAACGTCCATCATCAGGTAATCCTAAATGGAAAGGATTCTTTTCCTTATTAGCTGCAGGTGTTGTTGGTTCTGCCTTAACATTTGTTGCGATTCCTCATACAGATTTACTTGATGGAAAATATACTAAACTGGAACAGCAGGTGGAAGATTTGAGCAGTAAAGTAAGCAGCAATAGCAGCTCAAGTGATATTAAAGCACAGACGACGTCAGCAACAGCCTCTGACAGCAGTTCTTCTTCTATTGCAGATATGGTTGAGACATCTTCTAAGGCTATTGTTGGTATTGTTAATGTGCAAAAGCAGGCAACAAACCAATTTTCACAAAGCACAACAACGGATACGGAAGTTGAATCTGGATCAGGATCTGGTATCATCTTCAAAAAGGATGATAAATATGCTTATATTGCTACGAACAATCATGTAATTGAAGGAGCAAATTCTTTAGAAATCTCCCTTTATAATGGCGATAAAACAGAAGGTAAATTGTTAGGAGCAGATGCACTGACAGACTTAGCTGTTGTCAGAATTGATGCGAAATATGCTACAGATGTTATCGAATTTGGAGACTCATCAACAATTCGCCCAGGGGACCAAGTTTGGGCAATCGGTAACCCGCTTGGACTTGATTTATCAAGAACAGTAACACAGGGAATAGTGAGTGCAGTGGACAGAAGCATAACTGTTAATACATCTGCTGGCGATTGGGAGTTTAATGTAATTCAAACAGATGCTGCTATCAACCCTGGTAACAGTGGCGGAGCATTAATTAACTCTGCTGGTCAGGTTATCGGTATCAACAGCTTGAAGATTTCAGAAGATGGAGTTGAAGGGCTTGGCTTTGCAATTCCAAGTAACGATTTGCTACCAATCGTCAATGAAATAATCGAAAGCGGTGAAGTAGAGCGTCCATATATCGGCGTCGGTTTAGCAAGCTTGGAGGAGGTTCCGCAAATGTATCTGCAAGATCTGCCTGACTCTGTTACAAAAGGTGTTATGGTCACAAATATTGATTCCAACTCTGCAGCTGCTAAAGCAGGCCTTGAAGTACAAGATGTGATTGTCTCTATAAACGGAACCGACTTAGATGGTTCATCTGATTTAAGAAAATATCTTTACACAAAAGTAGATATCGGCGATAAAGTGAAAATGGTCGTGTATCATGATGGAAGCAAGAAAACAGTGGAACTGACTTTAACAAGTAATAGCGGCAGCTCTAACTAATAACTTGCAGGATAAGATTAATACTAAAAATCTCATCTGGTAAAAATAATAAAAATCAGATGGGATTTTCTATTTTTGTTAATATTTTTGTAATATTTTTATGGTATGATGTATTCTATGTGATAGTGAAATTATCATATTAACTATGATAATTTTTAATTGATTAAAATATTGGTTAGAGAGGAAACAGGATGAAAAACAAAAAGATCATTTTACCCATTTTAGGAATTGTATTAATAGCATTGATCGTTGTTGCTGTTATTCTAGTACAAAAGAGTAACACAGTGGCTTCTGTCGAGGGAGAAAAAATTACGCAGAATGATTTGGATGAAGCATTGAACAAGCAGTATGGTACTTCTATCCTTCAAACATTGATTGCAAATAAAGTAGTTGACCTTGAAGCGGAAAAAGAAAAAATTAAGGTTACTGATAAAGAACAAAAAGCAGAGCTTGATGATCTTATCGAATCTTCAGGCGGCGAGGATGCCTTTAATGCTGCATTAGAAGCTAACGGCGCATCAAAAGCTGATATTGAAGATGAACTATTGCGTTATTTGAAAATCAAAAAGTTACTTGAGCCAAGAATTGAAATCACAGATGACCAAATTAAGTCATACTTCGATGAAAACAAAGCAAGCTTTGATACACCTGAGCAAGTAGAAGCAAGCCATATTCTTGTTGCAGATGAAAAAACAGCTAAAGAAGTGAAGAAAAAGCTGGATGATGGCGAAGACTTTGCAGACCTAGCAAAAGAATACTCAACAGATACAGCAACAAAAGAAAACGGCGGTGAGCTTGGTTACTTCTCATCTGGCCAAATGGTGGAAGAATTCGAAAAAGCTGCATTCTCAATGGATGTTGATGAAATTAGCAACCCTGTAGAAACAACTAACGGCTGGCACATCATTAAAGTAACAGGTCATAAAGATGCAGTTGAAGCTAAGTTGGACGACCATAAAGACGAAATTAAAGATACACTATTTGAGCAACAAATGAACACAGAATACAGCACATGGTTGACAGAAATCCAAGCTAAATACGATATCGATAACAAATTAGACACTAGCAGCACAACAAACAGCACTTCAAGTGCTAGCTAATTTAAAAAAAGAGACTTTCCTTTTTGAGGGAAGTCTCTTTTTGAATTAAAGCGGCTTGATATCGATATTTTCAGGCAGTTGGAAAGGATTAGTGCTGTTTATATGATCTGGGAACAGAATTCCGTTTAAATGGTCGATTTCATGCTGGAATACAATTGCTTCATAGTCTTTGAGTTTAATCTTAACTTCCTTGCCATTTATGTCGAAGGCCTTCACTGTTATTCTTTGATAACGTGGCACAAAGCCAACAACAGGACGATCAATGGAAAGACAGCCTTCGCTGTCAGGGAGGTATATCATGCTGGTAGAATGGCTTATTATTTTCGGATTAATAAGCATATACTCAAAGTTATTGCCATTTTGTCCTTTAATAAAAGCAGCAAACATTCGCTTGTTCAGCCCAATTTGGTTTGCTGAAATGCCAACCCCTGGGCGAAGTTTGTATTTTTTTGCTAGGCTTGGTTCTTGGCTGTTTTTTAAATACTGCAGCATACAGAGAAGCTCTTCCTTATCATCCTCAGATGGCGGCAATGTCAGCTCTTTTGTTTTCTCTCTTAATATATCTGCTCCTTCCCTTACGATGTCACTCATAGTAATTACATAAGATTGATTAAACTTGCTCATTAAATGATCAACTCCATATTTTGTCCTTTAGTCGAAAAACCATATATGTAAAATAGCAAAAGAACGAGCGGAAGTCTAATTATAATTTACTGTGTTCAAGCAAAAAAAATGCTATTAAGTCTTATTTAAGGATAAAAAATTACATAAATTATGAAACGTAGGAAAAGATAGGAGGGACAGATATTAAAGGAGGATTCATTGTGAAAAAAATAGTGATAGTCGGATTATTGACACTCGGTTTATCGATGCCTAGCTTCATACATACAGCAAAAGCTGCCCCGGAAAACCCTTCAGGCCATCATCAGGCTCCAGTGGAAGACCAGGCATTCATTAAGAAGATGGCTGAAAGCTTAGGAATAAAAACGGACGGAAAAGATGGAGAAGCACTTAAAAAAGAGATTCATGAAGCTTTAATTAAAAAAGAAGCGAAAAATCTCGGTATAAAAACAGACGGAAAAGACATGAAGCAAATTGCTGCAGAGGTACATGAGAAAAGATTACAGGCAGAAGCAAAAAAACTTGGAATTAGTACAGAAGGGAAGGATCCCAGTACCTTAATGAAGGAGCTGTACGAAGCGAAAATAATGCAAAAAGCGAAAGAGCTGAACATTAAGACAGATGGTAAAACATTGGAACAGCTCAGCAAAGAAGTAAGGGAGCAGCTTATTTTATCTGAGGCAAAAAAGCTGAACATTAAAACAGACGGAAAAGATTTAAGAGCACTTGCAAATGAAGTAAGAGAAATGCAAATCACAAATGCAGCCAAGAAGCTGGGCTTAGATACAAAGGATAAAACACCGAAGGATTTGCTGAAGGAAATGATGATCAATTATCCGGATGAGGTAAAAAAGCTAAAGCTGCTGCCTTTTCATGAAGGACCGATGATGGGACATCATAAAAGAGGAAAAGAAGCAATTGAAAACTAAAGTAAAAGGGCGCTGTCTTACAGGCAGCGTCTCTATAGTGTCCAAAGCAATTTGTATTTTTATACATTAGCCAGTTGAATGATAAATGGACTATAAAATGAGAAATGGGTGAGTGGTTTTTAATAAAGGGAGTATTTGGAAGTATAACTGCTTACATACAAACCTATTTAATGTAATTATTTTCCATGTTTATGCGTATTTAATACTGGTGTTCTATATATTGAAATGATAGTTTCTACCTATTAACAATTTCATTTCTCAATCCTAATATCTATTTTTGTAAAAAATATGCATAAATGAATGTTATTTTTGTTAATGATTAGTATGCTTATTTTAAAGGGGTCTGTCTTAATCATAATAGATAGAAATAGGATATAAGCCAGCCTGACAAACTATCGAAAAAGGGAGCAGCATTAGGAGGAATAAATTTTGAAACAATATTCCAAACTACGAATTACCGAAAAAGATCAAAATATATACAACGCTTTGTGTGATTTGTATAAGGAAAAGGGCAAGGAAACTGGCATTGGTCCAACTGAGATAGGGATAAGAGTTGGTAGGGATTCTTATGACGCCTCTGCTTACTGCAATGCTTCATTAAAAAAGCTTATACACTTCGGGAAAATAGAAAAAGTCGAGAATGGAAAGTATAGGCCGTTAGAAAAAGAATAAGTTGATTTAGCTGGGAGGATTTTGCATATGCAAGGTCTTCTTTTTTTGTGCAATTCTTTTATTTAATATTGCAGTGAAATCAAAATAATGTATAATAGACGTTGCAAAACTAAACATAAAGTTTAGTTTGAATAAACTTTTATGACTTTGAGTTTACTATTTCTAAACTAAAAAGTAGGTTAAAAATATGGATATTGGTAAAAAGATAAAGAACTTACGTTTGAAAAAGGGTTTGACGCAGGAAGAACTGGGGGAAAGGACAGATTTAAGCAAAGGTTATATATCACAACTGGAAAGGGACTTAAGCTCCCCATCGATTGAAACCTTTTTTGATATTTTGGAAGTGTTGGGCTGCTCCCCAAAAGACTTTTTTGATGATGAAGAGAAAAGGCAAAAGGTTGTTTATAAAGAAGAGGATGTCACTGATTTCTTTGATGAAGAAAAGGGATATCATATACAATGGCTAGTGCCGGAATCTAATGAAAAGGAAATGGAGCCAATTAGGCTCAGTTTCAGCAAAAAAGGAGAATTTAAAAAGTTTGAGCCATCCCTTTCAGAAACATATGCATATGTGATAGAGGGAGAAGTCTTATTAAAGCTCGGAAAACAGGAATACAGGGCGAAAAAAGGTGAATCCATCTATTTTCATGCGACAGATGAACACCAGTTTTTTAATATTGCAGATGGTTTATCGACGCTTTTACTTGTAGCGACCGATTCTTACTTATAAAGCTTGTTATTAAATTAAAATAGTGAAAAGGAGATTATTATGCCAAGTGAATCAATTATCAGGTTTGAGAACGTAACGAAAGCCTATGACCAAAATACGACTGTACTTGAAAATGTCAGCTTTGAAATAGAAAGAGGCAAATTCTATACACTCCTTGGTCCATCAGGATGTGGGAAAACAACAATCCTGCGTCTTATCGCTGGATTCATGGAGCCTTCAGAGGGCAATATCTATTTTCATACAAAAGTAATGAATAAAATTCCTGCTAACAAAAGGCAGGTAAATACCGTATTCCAAGACTATGCGCTATTTCCTCATTTAAATGTTTTTGAAAATGTAGCCTTTGGCTTGCGCATTAAAAAGCTGAAAAAACAGGAAATTGAAAAGCGGGTAAAAGATGCTTTGCGTTTCGTAAACCTGGATTCGTATGAAAACAGAGAAATCAGTGAAATGTCTGGTGGTCAGAAGCAGCGTGTTGCTATTGCAAGAGCAATAGTTAATGAGCCGGAAGTGATTCTTCTCGATGAGCCTCTTTCTGCATTGGATTTAAAGCTGCGGACAGAGATGCAGTATGAATTAAGGGAGCTTCAGCAAAGACTGGGCATTACCTTTATATTTGTTACACATGATCAGGAAGAAGCATTGGCAATGTCTGATGAAATCTTTGTATTGAATAAAGGGAAAATTGAGCAAAGCGGCACACCAACAGATATTTACGATGAGCCAATAAACCGATTTGTTGCTGACTTTATCGGGGAGTCTAATATCGTTTCAGCAAGAATGGAAAAGGACTTTGTCGTCCATTTTGCCAGCAAAACCTTTGAATGCGTTGACCAAGGCTTCCATGACAATGAAACGGTTGAGGTTGTTATTCGTCCCGAGGATTTAAACATTACTTCACCAGAAGCAGGAAAGCTAAAGGTAAAGGTAGATTCTCAATTATTTAGAGGAGTCCATTATGAAATAGGTGGATATGATGAGGTAGGAAATGAATGGCTTGTTCATTCTACGAAAAAGGTAGTTGTAGGAGAGGAAATCGGATTGGACTTTGATAAGGAAGCAATCCATGTTATGAGAATAGGAGAAACAGAAGAAGAGTTTGATCGACGCCTTGAGGCATATGAAGGTGCAAATGATGAAGAATAAGTCAAAATGGTATACGATTCCCTATTACTTATGGATTGCGCTGTTTGTCATCGCTCCAGTGCTATTAATTGTTTATTATTCATTTTTTGATATTGAAGACAAACTTACAATCAGCAACTACGCTAAGTTTTTTACACCAGTCTATTTAAAAATGACGCTGAATTCCTTCTGGTATGCGTTTTTAATAACGTTTTTCTCTTTAGTTATCGCCTATCCGACAGCTTATATATTGACGAAGACTAAGCATAAGCAATTATGGCTGCTGCTTATTATTTTGCCGTCATGGATTAACCTGCTTCTGAAGGCTTACGCATTTTTAGGGATATTTGGAACATATGGTGCTACCAACGAGGTGCTTGAATTCCTTGGAATCGGGAAACAGCAAATCCTGTTCACAGATTTTAGCTTCTTGTTTGTCAGTGTATATATCTTTATTCCATTTATGATATTGCCAATCTTTAATGCACTGGAGAAGTTAAATCCTACTCTTGTTGATGCCTCAAAGGATCTTGGTGCATCAGCTTGGACTACTTTCTCAAAAGTCATCTTTCCATTAACAGTTGATGGTGTTAAGTCGGGCTGTCAGGCAGTTTTTATTCCTGCATTATCCTTATTCATGATTACAAGACTAATCGCAGGAAACAGGGTTATTACACTAGGAACAGCTATAGAGCAGCATTTTCTGATAACACAAGACTGGGGAATGGGTTCAACAATTGCTGTATTCCTAATCATTATTATGATCGTTATCATGATGTTGACAGGAAGTAAGAAGGAGAGGGGAGTAAGATGAAGAAACTGTCAAAGATATCTGTATTATATTTAGTTTTAGTTTTTATCATTTTATATGCCCCGATCTTTTATCTGATTTTTTATTCCTTTAACAGCGGTGGCACAATGAATAACTTCCAGAACTTCACATGGAAATGGTATAAAGAGCTGTTCCAAGACACAAGGCTGCTTGTAATTGTGTTAAACACAGTTATCATCGCCCTATTATCAGCATCCATTGCCACAATAATTGGTGTTTTTGGAGCGATCAGCATTTCTATGATGAGAAGAAAACAGCTAAGAAATACAATTCTTTCTTTAAACAATGTATTGATTGTAAGTCCTGATGTTATCATCGGTGCATCCTTTTTAATTTTCTTTACTATATTGGGAATCAAGCTGGGCTTTGTATCTGTACTATTGTCACATATTGCCTTTAGTATACCGATAGTGGTTATAATGGTGCTTCCGAAGCTTCAGGAAATGAGCCCGACATTAATGGATGCTGCATTTGACCTTGGCGCAAGCTGGAGAGAAGTACTTTCTAAGGTTATTCTTCCATATATAGCTCCAGGTATATATGCTGGATTCTTTATGGCGTTAACATATTCATTGGATGATTTCGCGGTTACTTTTTTCGTAACAGGAAATGGCTTCTCTACTCTGTCTGTAGAAATCTATTCACTGGCTAGAAGAGGTATTTCCCTTAACATAAATGCTCTGTCTGCCCTGTTGTTCTTCATTACGCTGTTGCTTGTTATCGGGTATTATTTCGTTTCCAAGCGAGCAGGCAGAAGGCCTAAAACGGGGGTGAACCAATGAAGGGGCTAATTAGAGGTTTGGCAGCAGCCTTTATCTTATCAGCTGTACTTATGCTGGTTGTTCACCAAGTAAACAGCAGCAGGGGATATGCAGGCGGTAATACGTTAACTGTCTATAACTGGGGAGATTATATTGATGCCGACCTTATTGATAAGTTTGAAAAAGAAACAGGGATAAAGGTAATTTATGAAACCTTTGACTCTAATGAAGCAATGATGACAAAGATAGAACAAGGCGGCACAAACTATGATGTTGCCATTCCATCTGAATACATGATTGATAAGATGAAGGAAGAGAATCTCCTGCTTCCAATCGATCATTCTGAAATTCCAAACCTAAAAAATATCGACGATAGATATTTAAATCTTTCGTTTGACCCAGATAATAAATATTCCATTCCTTATTTTTGGGGAACAGTAGGAATTGTTTATAATCCAAAAATGCTTGGAGGAAAAAAGATAACCTCCTGGAATGATTTATGGGATAGCGATTTGAAAAATCAAATTATGCTTATCGATGGGGCAAGGGAAATTATGGGGATGAGTCTTAATAGCTTACATTATTCCCTTAATGATAAAGATCACGACCATTTAAAAGAAGCAAAAGAGAAGCTTGATACTTTGACACCTAATGTCAAAGCAATCGTCGGAGACGAAATCCGGATGCTGATTGAAAATGAGGAAGCGGCCATTGGCGTATTATGGTCAGGAATGGCGGCAGAAGTCATGTGGGAAAATGAAGATGTAGAATATGTCGTTCCAGAGGAAGGCTCTAATCTTTGGTTTGATAATATGGTTATACCGAAAACAGCTAAAAATATTGATGGAGCACATAAGTTTATAAACTTTATGCTTGATGCAAAAAACGCAGCGCAAAATACAGAGTATGTAGGTTATTCAACACCGAATAAGGCAGCGATGAAATATTTACCTGAAGAGATTATAGGTGATAAACGCTTTTACTTAGATGAGGAATTGATATCCAAACTCGAAGTGTATGAAAACCTTGGGCAGCGTTCGCTTGCAGAGTATAATGATTTGTTCCTTGAATTTAAAATGCATCGGAAATAATGAATGTCGGTCGGCTTAGCAATAATGCTAAGCCGGCTTTTTTTGTAGTTATAAATCTGTGGATGAAGTCAGGCTATGAAGAAAATACTAAGAAAAAAAGAGGTGCTTTTATGGGAAAATCCTTTATTCTATGTTGTCTGCTTACGTTTACCTGTTTACCTGTATATGCTGCAAAAGAGGAGAATCAGGTGAAAAAAGAGCTTGCAATCGTTATTGACGACTTCGGAAACAACATGAGGGGGACAGACGAAATGTTAAATTTGCCTGTGCCTATCACCGTTGCGATTATGCCTTTTATGTCCACAAGCAGAGAGGATGCCATCCAAGCACATAAAAAAGGACATGAGGTAATTGTTCATATGCCGCTTGAGCCAAAGCACGGTAAAAAAAGCTGGCTTGGTCCCGGAGCTATAACAACAAATTTAAGTGATGAAGAAATCAGAAAAAGAGTATCATCGGCAATTGATAGTATTCCTTATGCAGTTGGAATGAATCATCATATGGGTTCAAAGGCTACTGAAGATGAAAGAGTGATGAGGATTATTTTAGAGGAATGTAAAAAGCATGATCTATTTTATTTGGACAGCAAAACGACAGGGAAAAGTGTTGTAAAAAAACTTGCAGAGGAATTGCAGGTTCCCTATTTAGAGAACAATATGTTTTTTGATCATATATATTCCAACCAGCATATTCAAAAGCAGGCAACCAAGCTTGTAGAAAACCTTAATAAAAAGAAGGAATATATCGCAATAGGTCATGTTGGTATATCGGGTCCTGCAGTTGTTACGGTGTTAAAACAATATATCCCTGTCTATCAAAAGGACGCGGATATAGTACCATTATCGACATTGGTGGACGGGTATGAATTGCTTGATACAGATTTGCCATAGAGACAAGTTAAAGCAGCGGGCAGTTATCATTACGCTATGCCATCCAGGCAGCATATAACGCTGATATCTGCACCGTTTCATTAAGCATAAACTATGAAATTGGTTTCATATCAACAATTAACAGACAAAAAATACAGTTATTCTGATAATAAAAAAAACTCCGCCAAATCTTTGCGGAGTTTTTTTATATGAGAGGGTTGTTTTACATGCTGCTGTTATCCTCGTTTTTATTGATTTTAGATTCATCCATTTTTGCATCTAATTTTCCAAGTCTTTTTGCTGCAAAATCTTTACCGCCAAGACCAAATGCTAGTCCGAAGGCAAGTGCCAATCCACCAAGGATAAGTACAAAGGCAGATGTGACGATAGAAGATGCAACACCAAGCTGGTCTAATGCCATAAAGATTGCTATCGCAATAATAGCGTATTTCGCAATAGAAGGCAGAAGTCTGAACGCTGGTCCGTGAAGCAATCCGCCCAGTGTGTTTTTGACAAGAACTCCTAACCATAAGCCAACGCCAATAATTACAACAGCTGCAATGACTTGCGGCAAGTATGCTACTACAGCAGTTGATAATGTTACTAAGAAATCAAGGCCGAGCAGATTTAATGCTTGGACTGCTAATAAAAAGACAACTAATATTTGAGCGATTGAGCCGATAAGGTTGGCAATGCTTGTTGTAGGAGCGATTCCCATCTTATGAACATAGTTATCAATTCCTAGTCCTGAAAGCAATGATGTAACCATTTGTTTAATCCATTTACCAATCCAAACCCCAAGAAGTACAAGGAAAATGGCAATTGCTATATTCGGGATCATTGTTAAAACATCATTCAGCATATTAATTGCTGGTTGTGAGATTCCTTCAATATCTAGTTTTTCCAACGCAGAAATAACGACAGGAATCATAATGAAAATGAAAATCACATTTCCAATAATAGAAGCAAGAGATGTATTTTCAAATAACTTTGTCATTCCGAAGCGGTTTGCTAATGATTCTAAGCCGATGCTCTGTAAGAAGCTTGTTACAATTGTGCGGACAATCTTAGCTGCAAACCAGCCGACTAAAATGATTAATGCCGCTGCAAGTAGCTTAGGCAAGAAAGCTAGTATGTTTTGAAGCATATTAGCAAATGGCTCAGAAACTCCATATAAGTCTAGAGCACCTAATACTGCAGGCAAGAAAAGAAGCAGCACAAGATAAAAAGCAATATTTGCTACCTTGTCCATTAAGTTAGGTTGTTGTTGATTATTATCTAATAATTTCCATTTGTTTAGTTTTTCATGTACTTTCAATGTGTTGCCTGATTTTTTGATTAAGAATTTTAAGCCAGAAGCGACTAGCCATGCAACCAATAAAATAATAGCAGCTTTTAAGATATTAGGGATTGCCCCAAATATAGATGAAAGCATGGATACTAGTGGTGATGTGATGACAGTAAGATTCAGGATGTTAAAGAATAAACTGAATACATATACGAGTAAAATAAAATAGATAATCTTACTGATTATTTTTTCGGAAGAGTATTTCCTTGATGCTCCTTCAGGAAATATTTTGTCATCGAGTCTAGTTTTCTGAAGTCCTTTATAAATTGCCTTTTCAATAACTTTCGCGATAATCCAACCGAGGATTAATACGACTACTGCCAAAAGAAAATCTGGCAATCTGTCTAAATAGTTGTTCCATCCATTCCAATTTCCACTGTTATTTATCATATTATTCCTCCTTGTCTTGACTTACTGTCCTTATTACCCGCCAAGAATAAGAATAAACGCAAAGTTTTTTTATGCTGGATAGAAGGGGAAGGTGGAGTAGAAGAGCATATAAGGGTTTGCTGAATATTTTTCACCATAAAAAAAAAGCGGAGGTTCTCCGCATAATTCTTCGTTTATAGTCCATCTTTTTCAAATTGATAGATATCTTCATTGCTGCCGATGACAATCAGTGTATCTCCTTTTAAAATCTTTTCCTCGGCAGCAGGCGAGACTATTGTATCCCCTTTTCGCTGGATTCCAATAATAGTACAGCCGTAATTTGCTCGGATATTCAAATCAAGAAGTGTTCGCTGATGTACTTTGTCTGAGGCTGCCAGCTCCACAATCCCGTGCTTATCCGATAACTCAATATAATCAATCATCTTTTCCGAAATCACATGATGGGCGATCCTTTTTGCCATATCTCGCTCTGGATGAATAACCTTGTCCGCACCAATTTTCTCTAACACTCTTTTATGGTAGACATCAGCCGCCTTTACCCATACCTGCTTCATTCCCATTTCTTTCAAAATAAGTGTTGTAAGCACACTTGATTCAATATCATCACCTAATGCCACAAAAGCATGATCCATGTTGCGGATTCCAAGCTGTGTGAGTGTGGCTTCACTCATAGTATTGACTTGTACACAATGTGTTGCGAATGGGCGGTACTTTTCGACTCTTTCTAGCGATTGATCTATCGCCAGCACCTCTGTACCTGCATCAAAAAATTCTTTAACGAGACTGCCACCGAAATTGCCGAGACCGATAACTACAAATTGTTTTTTCACAAAGGTTCCTCCACGTTTCGTGATTTATGGAGTTAATTCTAACACAATGTTATATCTTTCCAAAATACAGAATAAGAAGTTAGAAACTCCTGCTTTTATGGGTATAGGGTAAAAAAAAAGGAGGGTTTATCTCGAAATGAAATACAAAAATGCCCTTTTTATCTATAATGGGAATGCAGGGAAAAAGGAAATAGATGTACAGCTTCAAAGCTGTTTGCATGTATTTGCAAAGGAAATTGACCACTTGCAGGTTTTTAAAACAAATGGACCAAATCATGCTGCGCAAATTTGCGAGAAATATGGAGAACAGACAGACCTTGTTATTGTTCTTGGGGGAGATGGCACCATCCACGAATGTGTCAACGGTTTGGCTGGCTTACAAAAAAGACCGGTGCTTGCCATCCTTCCAGGAGGGACATGCAATGATTTCAGTCGTACATTAAATATACAGCAAAACCTGCAAAGAGCTGCTGAAGAGTTAGTTTTATACGGAGTCGAGGAGCCTGTAGATATTATTCAGACAGACTCTGCTTATTTCTTAAATTTTTGGGGGATAGGTCTTGTAGCTGAAACATCAAATAATATTAGAGAAGAAGAAAAAAACATCCTCGGCAGGGCCAGCTATTTATTGAGTGCCATCAGAACTATTCAAAATACTGAGCCAAAAGAGCTTGTTATGAATATAGACGGAAAGGAAATAAGAGAAAAGGCTGTTTTGGCAATGGTTGTGAACGGCAAGTATATTGGTGGAAAATTACTTCCATTCTCAACGATATCCTATAATGACGGTTTAGTAGATGTCTTTATTGTTAGAAATACGAATTTACAGTTGTTAAAGGAGCTTAATGATCTCCGTAAAATAGATTTTGAAACGAATGAAGAGTTTAAAGAACAAGTACTGTATATGAGTGGTAAACATATTAAAATAAGCTCTGAACATTTTGTAGATGTCGATATGGACGGAGAGGTATACACAAAAACACCAAGCGAGTTGAAGGTGCTCCCAAGTCATATAAAAATGCTTCGACCTGATTTTTAATAAAAGAAATAAGGCATCCTCGCTGGATGCCTTATTTCTTTTATTTAGAAGCCTAGTTATTATTCTGATAAGTATGCTGTTAACATCCATAGATGTTTTTCAATTTTTTCTGTCAATCCAATTGCAAGGTCATGTGTTACTGTATCTCCAAGCTCGTCCGCGTGCTCAGCTAAAGATCGCAGTTGTGTGTTGATTTGGCTATAGTCTTCCACAAGAGATCTTACCATTTCAGTTGCAGATAATTTTTCCGTACTTTCTGCCAGTGTTGAAGTCTCCATAAATTCTTTCAAAGTAGAAACTGGTTTACCGCCAATCGCAAGTAAACGTTCAGCAATTTCATCCACTACATCTGCTGCTTCATCATAAAGCTCCTCAAATTTCTCATGTAATGTAAAGAAGAAAGGTCCTTTAACATACCAGTGATGTTGATGAAGTTTTGTGTATAATACGCTCCAGTTTGCTACTTGTACATTTAATTCTTTTTGTAATTCAACTTTAGTTTGTAATCCCATTATTATTAGCTCCCTTCGGTTGTTTATATTTTAATTATAACAAGTTTTAATTTAAAATCAATACTTAATTATAATTATTTTAATTTAGTTCTTGTTTTAATTTGTTGATTATTAGTTCTACTTCTATCATATACAGGAAAGTTATGGAAGACTAGTAAGTAGCTCAATTGTTCATAAATCTTTCAAATATCATCGTTATTTTCTGCAACTGTTAAAAAACTATACCCTGATAACAGTCGTATTTAAACAATCAAAAAAGAGGAAGAGGCATAAAAAATAAATCGTCCCTAAATACGAATAATAAAAAAATTGAGTTAACTTTGAAACAGTAGACCGTAATTATCGAGTATGAGTTATGTTTTTTTTTATGAAAAATCTTATAGAATGGAGCGGAGGAAACTCGACTTCTAAGAGAAATAGAAGCGATTAAGACCTAACAGGCGCAGACGGAGAGGCTCAAATACCTCCCCGCGAAAAAACGAGTGTGTGTAGTGAATGTCCTAACCTCTTAAACAGAAAGACTGGAAGAAAACATATAAGTGCGATGATGGTAACGAATGCTGAAGATGAGCCCCATTGCCATCATGTTTGTCATTAGTGAACTGCCCCCATAACTGATAAAAGGTAATGGAATTCCTGTAATGGGCAGAAGTTGGATTGTCATTCCGACGTTTTCAAATACGTGGAAAGCTATCATGCTAATAACACCTACACATATATAAATGCTATAAGGGTCATTCGATATAAAGGCAGTTCGAGTTAAATGATAGATGAGAAGGAAATAAAGAATAATAATAATGCTTCCGCCAATAAAGCCGTATTCCTCCCCAATAATGGTGAATACAAAATCGGTATGTCTTTCAGGTATATAAACTTCAACATTACCAATGCCTTTTCCAGAAATAAGACCAGATCCAATTGCCTGCAGAGACCAAACAAGCTGCAAGCCAGAATCTCCAGATTCAACAGGATCGAGCCATGAATCAATTCGTTTAAATTGATAGTCTTCAATATGTAAATATTTCAGCAGGAAATCTCTTCCGTATATGGCTAAATACAAAATAAGGGACCCAAGAGATAGGGCAGTTCCGTACAATGGAATGATGATTTTCCAAGTGATACCTGAAACAAGAATCATTCCTGCAAGAATTGCTATAAGTACTAAAGTAGTTCCTAAATCCTGAACAATAACAAGTGCAATGGGAATTCCCCCTGCTAATGCCATTTTGCACAAAAGGATAAAGTCTGTTTTGAAAGTTGTGTAGATAGTCTTTTCATGGTGGTCATGCATGACCTTTGACAAAGCCATAATAGTGAATACCTTCATGTATTCTGATGGCTGGATACTGCCGATGCCTGGAATTACGTACCAGCTTTGAGCTCCGTTTCTTTGCGGTGTGAAATCAGTAATGGGGGCGAATACGAGTCCGACAAGAAGTGCGATACCTACCCCATAAAAAATCCAAGTAAGCTTTCTAAATTGTTCATTGTCAAAGTAAGTGAGAACAGCAATGGCAATGGCTCCGATTCCATACCACATAAGCTGTGTTGGTAAGTAAGCTTTGCTGGCACTGTAAATGGACACACAGCTTGTTAAACAAAAGAGCATAATAAGCAGACATAAGGTCCAATCAAATTTATCTGAAAATTGCTTGCTTGTTCCTCTCATAAGAAAACTCCTTATATAACTGAAAAATGAAGTGCTATTACTTAGACGGATAGTTTTTGAAAATAGTTTCCATTTTTTGATATTTATGAAAAGATTTTAGAGTTTACTTAAGTGGAAAGGGAAAAAGAAAAACGCCGCATTAGAAAAGGTTTAACAAATTCTAATACAACGTTTTTGTGTTTACATAAGATGCTTGAGGAAGGCACTTGCAATGCCGAAATAAATAAACAAAGAAAAAATATCATTTAATGTAGTAATAAGTGGACCTGATGCTACTGCTGGATCAATCTTAAAGCGATATAAAATCAACGGAATGATTGTACCAGACAGTGTTCCGATAATCAGTGTAAAGAAAAGGGAGCATCCAACAACAAAACCTAAGACAGGCTCTCCTTGCCATACATATGCTATTAATGTGATGATTATGCCACATGTTGCTCCAATTATAAGTCCGACAAGTAATTCTCTAAAAATTACCTTTGTAACAATTTTTTTATTAATTGTATTAGAAATCAACCCACGAACAATTACTGCAAGTGATTGTGTTCCAGTATTACCAGTCATTCCAGATATCATCGGCATGAAAAAGGATAATGCTACTGCTTTACTGAGAATATCCTCATAAGAACTGATAATGCTGCCTGATACTATGCCGATAAACAGGAGCAAAATAAGCCATGGCAGTCTGCGGTACGCTGCAACATGTGCCTTCGTATCAAAGTCTATATCCTTACCACCGGCGGATAGTTTTTGAATATCTTCATCGGCTTCTTGAATAACAACGTCAATGATATCATCTACAGTTATAATACCCATCAGCATATTTTCTTCATCGACGACAGGGATGGCTAAAAAGTCATATTTTTGAATGATATGAGCAACCTGCTCCTGATCTTCTGTAACAGAAACACTGATGACCCTCTCATACATAATATCCATAATTTTATCCTGCGGTTCAGCAATTAATAAATCTCGATAGGAAACAACGCCAACCAATTGTCTTTTTTGATTAATAACATAAAGGTAGCTTAATGTTTCTGCGAAATCTGCAAAGCTTTTCAGTTTATCAACAGCTTCTCTTGTTGTGTAATAATCTCGAATCCATACAAAACGGTTTGTCATCATGCGACCAGCTGTTTCATCCGGATAATTCATCAAGTTTTGGACGATGATAGACTCTTCTTTTTTCATGCCGGAAAGCAATTGTTCTGTTGTTTCTGGTGAAAGTTCATTAAGAAGTGACGCAAGGTCATCATTGTCCATTAAATCAAGAACTTTACCAGTTTTTTCAACGCCAAGTTTATTTAATATATCAAGCTGCTCTTCCTTATTAATCTCTTCGAGCAGGTTTGCTAATAAATCTGTGTTAAGAAAAAGGAGGAAGCGGGTCCTATGCTTATCGGGGAGTGTTTCATAAATTTGCGCAATATCATAGGGCTGAAGCTCGTCTATAATAGTCTCAAATTCTGCCTTTTTGTTTTCTTTCAGTGTTTTAATGATGTGAAGTGTGATTTGATTAACTGACATATTTTGTATCATACTTCCCACTCCTTTCCTCCAAAGTCATAGTTGTTTATACCCTGTACTATTATATGAAATAAACTCCAAGAATGAAATGGATATTTTTATAACACAGTGCTGTAAAAAGTATGTTAATTTTTCTGACAATTAACTTGCCGTCAGATGAGAATCGGTTAATATTATCTTATAAATATTATTTTAATGATGTTACTTTCGTATATCCTTAATAATTGGTTTAAGGGTCTCTACTTAGAAACCGTAAATTTCTAGCTACGAAAAAACAGGCTATGTATGCTTGTTTTTTTCGTAGCTTTTTATGTTTAAAGGGGGAATGGGACGATGTCCACAATACTAATTCAAAATGCGCAAATCATCACAATGAATGCAGCAGAGACAATAGTGTCTGGAGATATCTTGATTGAAAATGACCGTATTAAGGAAATTGGTCAAGGTCTTAATGCTGATCGTGCAGATAAAATTATTGATGCAGCAAATCACACAGTAATACCAGGATTTATCCAAACACATATTCATTTATGTCAGACCTTATTCAGAGGAAAAGGAGATGATTTAGAGCTGATGGATTGGCTTCGCAACAGAATTTGGCCGCTAGAGGCGGCTCATGATCAGGAGTCCATCTATTACTCGGCAATGCTTGGTATCGGCGAGCTGGTAGAAAGTGGTACGACAACAATTGTTGATATGGAAACCGTTCATCATGCAGATTTTGCTTTTCAGGCTATTGCCGAAAGCGGAATAAGAGCAGTTTCTGGAAAAGTGATGATGGATAAGGGCAGTGAAGTGCCAGCCGCTCTTCAGGAAAAAACAGCAGATTCTATCCAGCAAAGTGTTGATTTATTAGAGAAGTGGAATCAGTTTGATGACGGTAGAATCCAATATGCCTTTTCCCCAAGATTTGTTGTGTCATGTACAGAGGAGCTTTTAAGGGAAGTAAAGGTGCTATCTGATAAATATAAGACTTTTGTCCATACACATGCCTCCGAGAATAAAACGGAGATTGAAATTGTTCAACAAGAAACAGGGATGAGGAATGTCGTCTATCTCGACCACTTGGGCCTTGCGAATGATCGCCTAATTTTAGCTCATTGCGTTTGGTTGGATGAAGAAGAAAAAAGAATCATCCAAGAGAAAGGTGTTCATGTAAGTCATTGCCCTGGTTCAAATTTAAAGCTTTCTTCAGGTATTGCAGAAACACCGCATTTATTGCATAATCATGTCTCTGTCAGTCTTGGGGCAGATGGCGCACCCTGCAATAATAATCTCGATATGTTCAACGAGATGAGATTGGCTGCATTAATACAGAAGCCCATCCACGGACCAACAGCCATGGATGCAAGAACAGTATTTCGGATGGCAACAATCGGCGGAGCAAAAGCAGTTGGACTAGAAACGGAAATCGGCAGTATAGAAGTTGGGAAAAAAGCTGATATCGCTATCCTAAACTTACAGAACTTCCATACGTATCCCTCCTATGATGTTGATCCGATTTCAAGAATTGTCTATTCAGCAACAAGAGCAGACGTTGTTACAACCATTATTAATGGCCGAATCATCATGGAAAATAAAATTATGCGAACAATTGATAAGCAAATCATCTTAAAGGAAGCAGACACTAGTATAAGAAGATTACTTAAAAAGACAAATATTATGTAGGGGGTTAAGCTAATACAGAATACTTTAAAATGTTTTTTTAGAAACAGATTATATTTGGCATGTTTTCAAAGGTCTAAAACCGTCTTAAAATGGAGGCGGTTTTTTTCGTGAAGATTACAACCATATGTCATTTTTTATATTGTTCCGATAATTATATAAAACACTGCAGATAACTTGTATAATGTAATGGAAAATGGCTTCTGTTTGTATCTTTCTTCTTATATTTGGAAAGCATACTGGAGAAATAAAAGCTGGGAGCTTATTACATAATGGTGAAATATCATTTAGAAGCTATTTTAATTTGTTTTTGATAAACTGAAATTGATAAAAAGTATCTATATATTTTTTGCTTAAAGTGTTTAGGGGGTACTTTATGAAAAAAGGCAATCATGATATCCGAGATGTAGTGTATATCCATTTGCATGAAAAGGAACGGTTTGTTCTCTCATATGGGATTGAATTTTATGAATTTTATCATTTTTTAGCTCAATCTATTTCGTCCATCTTACTGTTGAAGCATCAGTTTGATGACGGTGAATTACATACACATACAATGTTCGATTATGTTCCCGAACAGAAATTAGCGAAGCTCGCTAAAGAGGATGTATATGGCTATGGAGATTTTGCTTGGATTGATTTTGAAGAAACAGAGGCTTTAGATGTTCTTCATGGACAGACAATTGCAGAGCTCCTCTTTCTTGCCCATAAAAGAGATCATTTGAAGGCTCCTTTTTATCAGCATCTCAATAATCAATTTGTATACCTGGCCCATGATGATGGCTGGTTTAATAAGACCTATTACAAAAATCTCCCAATGTTTTATTCGTTTTTCGGTGAGGTAATAAGCCAGAAATTAAACCGTCTAAAAGCAGATAAAACGTTGTTCGGAGTTAAGAAAAAACGCATCTTCACTCCGTTAAGCCAACAAGGAGTTTTATTGTTGAAGGAAATGATGAAGGAAGGTATGGTACTTTCCATTCAAAAGGCAAGTCAAAACAGGCTGCGCATTGAAATACCTATCTGGATTATTGGCGACTTTGCGAATATGGACGATATGTATGAGGAATACGAGAAAAGAAGCAAGCAAGGCAATGTGGACGGTAAGCTTGTTTATGATAAAAGGACGAAGGAATGGGAAGTAATCATTAATTAAAAAGACAGGTGAGCAGTTTGAGTAGGAATATTTCTGAAGCCTTTCCGCAAAAGCTTGTCAAAATGGTATTTATAGAAAGGCCCAACCGCTTTATTCTTCATTGTCTATATAAAGGATCAATGGAGGTTGTTCATTTAGCTGATCCAGGCAGATTGAAGGAGTTATTACTAAAAGATACAGCAGTATATGTACTTCCGAGCACCAATCCTAATAGGAAAACGAAGTGGACTGCTGTTCTTGTCGAGCATGAAGGGATTTTTGTTTCTATAAATACAACATACCCAAATAAGCTTATTGAAAGGGTGTTGAAAAGTTTTGCACTTCCAGAGTTGGCTTCATACGAGTGGAAGAAATCAGAGTTTGTTTATGGGCATTCAAGATGGGACTTCATGTTGGAGGATGAAACAGGCAAGGGGCTTCTGTTAGAGGTGAAAAGCGTCACACTTGCACATGGCAGACTTGGCATGTTTCCAGATGCAGTCACAGCAAGGGGAGCAAAGCATGTACAAGAGCTTGCTGGCATTGCAAAGCAGGGAGAGTGGCAAACAGCAATCCTCTTTGTTGTGCAGCGGGAGGATGTCGACATGGTTACATCGGCAGCACATATTGATCCGTTTTTTGCACAATGCTTAGAACAAGCAGAAGAGGCTGGCGTAAAGCTTATGGCATATACTTGCGATATGTCCTTGGAGGGTATTCAGCTCTCACGTCCAATTCCTGTCCAGCTTAATAAAAAATTGCTTGATAATAGCTAACGTCAAAAACCGAATTAGTGTATAATCAACGTTGATGAAAAATGAAAAAGATAGAGAATGGTGCTTGTTTTTTGTTAAGCGAGCTTAAAAGGGAAGCTGGTGAAAATCCAGCGCGGTCCCGCCACTGTAAATGACTGCTTTTTTGCATATATGCCACTGTAATTGTATGGGAAGGCGCAATAAAGCAATAGTTATAAGTCAGGAGACCTGCCATTCATCTATGCACCTTAAAATGCCTACGAGGATAGGCTGGTGTGGAGCGCGATTTTTATAATAAAGGTCCTTCCCGGAGTCTGTCCAAAAAGGAAACCATGAGCTCTCACACTTTTTTTATGCATGGTATTGCTTAATAAGTGTGTTTTTTTATGGATTTTAATAGGACTGGCTCCTTTTTATTTTTCCGAACACGAAAGGGAGGAAAAGAGATGAAAAAGTACTATTCATTATTTTGCGGAGCATTACTTGCATGCTTGGTTTTAGCTGGGTGTGGACAAGCTTCTGACAAAGAAAATGATGACCAGAAAAAATCAGAACAGACAGAGGCTTTCCCTGTCACAATTAAGGACGCAGTTGATCAAGAGGTTGTTATTGATGACAAGCCAGAAAAGATTGTGTCATTAATGCCAAGTAATACCGAGGTAGCTTTTGCACTTGGAGTCGGTGATGAGGTAGTTGGTGTTTCTGAAAGTGATGACTACCCTACAGAAACAACAGATATTGAAAAAGTAGCAGGGCTGGAGTTAAATGTGGAGAAAACTATTTCATTAGATCCTGATTTAGTGCTTGCACATGAGTCTGTAGCTGATACATGGGCAGATGGATTACAGCAGATTAGAGATGCTGGAATAGATGTGCTTGTCGTGAATGATGCGACTGATTTTGATGGTGTTTACGAAAGCATTGAGATGATTGGTGAAGCAGTTGGAAAGGAAGCGAAAGCAGAAGAAGTGGTTGAAGGTATGAAGGATGATATCGCTTCTATTAAAGACAAGGCTGCAAGCATCTCTGCTCAAGACAAAAAGGATGTTTATGTAGAGGTTAGTCCTGCACCTGATGCATTTACAACAGGAAAAGATACATTCATGCAAGAAATGATTGATACAATCAATGCAACGAATGTTGTTAAGGAAACAGGCTGGGTACAAGTTGACCAAGAAGCAGTCATTGAGGCAGATCCAGATGTAGTTATTACAACGTATGGCAGCTATTCACCAGATCCTGTTGGGCAAGTAACGAAGCGAGAAGGCTGGGCGAATGTCACTGCAGTGAAGGATAAGGAAATAGTAGAAGTAGATGAAGATCTTGTTTCCCGTTCAGGCCCAAGGCTTGCACAAGGGATACAGGAATTAGCGAAAGCAGTATATCCGGATGTTTTTAAATAAAAGAAAAGCGGCTTATTTACTGGCCGCTTTTTTTCTCATCATCGCACTTTTCTTTGGGGTTTCAGTTGGAACCGTTTCAGTTCCCTTTTTGACCATTGCCAAACTCTTCGTTAACTTAATCAGTCCAAACGAGATATTTGATGTAGATAAAATGCAGGCAAATATTGTTTATAATATCCGTCTTCCACGTGTTATTCTTTCTGGGCTTGTTGGTGCAAGTCTTGCTATTGCTGGATGCTCTTTTCAAGGTTTGTTGCGAAATCCGTTAGCGGACCCTTATACATTAGGTGTATCTTCAGGCGCTTCGGTTGGAGCTGTTGCAACGTTGTTCTTTCATATTTCAATCCCCGTTTTGGGCGGGTACACACTGCCTGTACTAAGTATCCTGTCTGCCTTTATAACGATACTTTGTGTTTTATTGTTCGCAAGAAGACTTGACCCTGCAATGAAGGTAGAAACAATTATACTGACAGGCATTATCTTTAGTTCGTTTCTAGCTGCCTTTATCTCGCTCTTCATCGCCTTAACCGGTGATGAGCTAAGACAGATTATTGGCTGGCTGCTCGGAAGTGTATCGATGAGAGGCTGGACTTATATTCAAATGTTCCTTCCTTTTTTTGTTATCGGATGTCTCGTTTTGCTGCTGCAAGGAAAGGAACTCAATATACTGGCGTTCGGAGAAGAGCGAGCACAGCATTTAGGCGTACAAGTAAGGTCTAGAAAGATACTGATTTTGCTTGCTGGAAGTATGCTAACTGGAGCTGCTGTTGCAGTGTCAGGGACAATTGGCTTTGTCGGTCTTGTTATTCCTCATTTAGTCAGAATGCTGACTGGACCTGATCATCGTCATGTGCTGCCGTTGTCTATTTTCGTTGGGAGCGGTTTTCTAATTCTCGCTGACTTGCTGGCAAGATCCATCATATCTCCTGCTGAGCTGCCAATTGGTGTTATAACTGCACTTGCAGGTGCCCCTGTATTTGCCTTGTTGCTGTTAAATCTTAGAAGGAAAAGGAGGTAAAACGATGCTTGAAGCAAAAGGACTTTCCTTTCATTACGGAAAGAAGAAGGTGCTAGAGAATATCACTTTTTCTGTACAAAAAGGGGAGATGCTTGGCATTCTTGGTCCGAATGGTAGTGGGAAAACAACATTGTTTAAACTGATAAGCGGTATCCTCGAACCGGATTCTGGTGATCTATTTATTAAAGAGCGAAAGCTTGCACAATATAAACAAAAAGAACTTGCGAGAATCGTTTCTACCCTTTCTCAACAAACGACAGAGACCTTTTCTTATACTGTAAAAGAAATCGTTTCAATGGGCAGATATGCTCACCAAACAGGCTGGATACAGGGTTTGACTGGCGAGGATAAAGCCATTATTAGCAGAGCAATGGAACAGACAGGTATAAGTCATTACAGTGATTCCTTAATAGGAGAGCTTTCCGGAGGCGAAAAGCAGCGTGTGTATTTAGCACAATGCTTGGCACAGGAGCCGGAGATTCTTCTTCTTGATGAACCTACTAATCATCTAGATCTATCCTTTCAAAAAGAACTGCTTGATTCTTTGAAAGCATGGAGCAGGGATAAAGGACTGACCATCGTGTGTATTTTTCATGATTTGAATTTAGCTAGCTTGTATTGCGACAGGCTTTTGCTGCTTCATCACAATCAGATAGAATCAGATGCTAATCCTCGTGAAGTTCTGCAAGAGAATACAATAAAAAAGGTATATAAAACAGACGTATTGAGAACCTTACATCCGCAAGTTCCTGCTGCTCAGCTAGTTATTTCTCCTGCATCAGCTAAAAAATTAGGGCAAGAAGTAATCGGTGAAGAACATTTACACATATCCCGTGATTACATATCTATTACTACTAACTTTCCATTAAAAACACTGTCTTCTGGTGTGACGGGAGCTGGAGTCGGCTGGCATAAATACTTTGTTAATCGACATGTAAATAAAGACTACCATTGCGATGATTATAAGGTGGAGATGAATAGTTATCTTGCGAACAATGGCTTTTTGCCGAGTGAAACGGTTGGAATGATGACCGCAGTTGAGCTTGAGGATGTTGCGTACGGAAGCTATCAAGTAGGTGCTTCCTCTGTTTTTATTGTTGTCACTGCAAGTGTAGGGCATGCGGTGGACGCTGCTTTAAGTGAGCAGCATCCCTCACATATATTACCTGGCACAATCAATCTGTGGATTTTCATTAATGGAGAGCTGTCTGAACAAGCATTTCTGCAATGTGCAATGACAGCGACAGAAGCGAAGACAAGTGTTCTTCGTAACAGACAAGTCGTTGATCCTCTTACAGGAACTGCAGCGACAGGTACTCCAACAGACAGCTTACTTATTGCAGCTACCCAAAGTGGGGAGCATCATGAGTTTGCGGGCACAATTACTTCAATAGGCAAGGTTGTTGCTAAAGGTGTTTATGAATGTTTGACAGAGGCTTTGGATAAAAGGGAAAGCAGCATAAAAGCTAGAAAAGAGGGATGAAATGAAGATTTATACGAAAACAGGTGATAAAGGCAAGACGAGCATTATTGGCGGAAGAATTGCCAAGGATGACATCAGAGTCGAAGCATATGGCACAGTGGATGAAGCAAATTGTTTTGTTGGACAAGCAATATCCTTACTAGAGCAGGAGTCCTTTTTAGATGTAAAGGAAGATTTGGAAAAAATCCAGCATGAATTGTTTGATTGTGGCGGGGATTTAGCAAGCATAGTAAAAGATAGGCAATTAAAACTGTCAGAGGAAGCTGTCACTTTTTTAGAGAAGCGTATAGATATGTTAACAGAAGAAGCGCCGCCGCTTGAGAGATTTATTTTACCTGGGGGAACAAACGCCGCGGCAGCCATTCATATTGCCAGAACGGTAACGAGACGGGCAGAAAGATGTGTAGTTAGCTTAATGAGCGAAGAAGATAACGTTCCCGATTTGCCATTAAAATACTTGAACCGTTTATCTGATTATTTTTTTGCATTAGCGCGAGTCATGAACTTTCGCAGTGGGGTCCGTGATATTGAATATGAGAGAAGCGCAAAGGTTTTTCATGTGAGTAAAGCAAATCAAGGAGAAAAAGGTCCTGATAATTGACGCTCTTTTCACTTATAGGGTTGACCGCTAATTTTTGGAGAATATGCCTAAATAAAATTGTGTGAATAAGCTGCATTTTCTTATCTCTGAACATAAATTATTACAAATCATGTAGAAACTTTACAAATTGATAAAAAGCCTTATGCTAGTCCATGATTCCTCTTTTGAAGATAAAGTTCTAGTGGTAGAATAACAAGTGTGTGTCTTTAAAATATGGAGGTACGAATGATGAAGAAAAAAATCGGTTTATTATATGGTGGGAAATCCGCTGAACATAAAGTTAGTATGCAAACAGCCTTGGCGGTTATAAAAGCCTTGGATACAGATAAATTTGATATTCATCCTATATACATAACGGAGACGGGTGAATGGATTAAAGGAAATCAGCTAACAGGACCTGTAGAAACAGTGAAAGAATTAGAGTTTACAAGACCGGTTGGCCATTCTGCGACAGTACTTTCTCCTGACTTGTTCCAAACAAATGACAGTTCTCTTGATGTAATCTTTCCATTGCTGCATGGACCAAATGGAGAAGACGGAACTGTTCAAGGTTTGCTTGAACTTTTGAATCTTCCTTATGTGGGTAATGGTGTACTTGCATCATCAGCAGGTATGGATAAGGTTGTCATGAAAAATATTTTTGAAGTAGCTGGATTGAACCAGGTTAAATATACATCCTTCATTAGAAGTGAATGGCAAGGTGCTAAGGAAGCTGCATACGCTAAAGTAGAAGAGGATCTTGGTTACCCTTGCTTTGTTAAACCTGCTAACCTAGGATCAAGTGTAGGGATAAGTAAATGCACATCCCGCACAGAATTGGATGCTGCGTTTGAAGAAGCCTTCCAATTTGACCGCAAAATTATTGTGGAAGAAGGCGTCATAGCAAGAGAAATCGAAGTCGGTGTCCTTGGCAATGACTACCCAGCAGTAACAGTTGCTGGAGAAATTTTACCGAAAACAGATTTTTATGACTATAAAGCAAAATATGAGGACGGAAATACAGGCCTAATTATCCCTGCAGAGGTTTCAGAGCAGGAATATGCAGCTATAAAAGAAGACGCAATTAAAGCATTTAAAGCTTTAGATTGTTCTGGTCTTGTGCGTGCTGACTTCTTCTTAACGAGTGCAGGAGAGGTGTATATTAACGAAGTAAACACAATGCCTGGGTTTACGCCATTCAGCATGTTCCCGCTATTATGGAAGCATACAGATGTAGAATATGCAGCACTTATTGAAAAACTTGTAGATCTAGCATTGGAAAGACACCAAGAAAAACAAAGCATTAAATATACTTTTTAATGGGTATAGGCATATTTGAGATAAAATGAGCCAACTCTTAAAAAAAGAGGCATCTCTTATTTGCCTCTTTTTTTTGGCAATAAACTTTAAAAAGAGTTTAAGTGTACATAAAAGAAGGAGGAGACTGCTATGATTCGGCGCTCTTTACAACAAGCAGCACATATGATTGGACCTGAGGCAACTTTGAGTTCAAGTGATATCGGAGAAATTGTTATTCACGGGGTGACAATTGACTCAAGAAAGATACAAAAAGGCAATCTTTTCATTCCTTTTAAAGGAGATAAGACAGACGGGCATCAATATGTGGAGGCTGCTATTCAAAACGGAGCAGCGGCAGCGTTTTGGCAAAAGGATGTTCCCAATCCGCCTAAGCATTTACCGCTAATTTTCGTAAGTGACCCACTTGTGAGCATCCAGCAGCTTGCGAAAAGTTACCGCCATGAATTGGATATAAAAGTTGTCGGGATAACAGGAAGTAATGGAAAGACATCCACAAAGGATATTACGACAAATCTGTTATCACTGAAATATAAAGTTCAGAAAACAGAAGGAAATTATAATAATCATTTAGGTCTTCCGTTGACTGTTTTGAGCTTAGAGGAAGACACAAATATTGCTGTGTTGGAAATGGGAATGAGCGGCAGAGGAGAAATTGACTTTTTAACAAGGCTGGCTGAACCTGATGTTGTTGTCATTACCAATATCGGGGAATCTCATTTGCAGGATCTTGGTTCAAGGGAAGGCATTGCAGAAGCAAAACTGGAGATACTTAATGGATTAAAAGAAGGCGGCAGGATTGTTTATTTTGGGGATGAACCATTATTGACAGGCAAAATCCCAAGCTTGAAGAAGGCTGATTCTGAAAGCTGTTCCTTTGGGTTAGAAGATAATAACAATCTATATCCATTTGATATTGTTGAAAGCAGTACTGGCAGCAAGTTTAAAATCAACACAAGTGCTCAGGAATTCAGTCTGCCGATATTAGGTAAACACAATATTTTAAACGCACTGGCAGGAATGCTAGTGGCAGATTATTTTGATATCAGCTATGAGCAAATGAATGAAGGCTTTGAGAATCTTAAGCTGACTAATATGAGAATGGAGCTTGTGGAAGGCAAGGGCGGTTTGAAAATTATCAATGATGCTTATAATGCCAGTCCTACCAGCATGAGAGCCGCTATTAATGTGCTGCAAAGCTTACCAGGCTTTAAATCTAAGGTGCTTGTTCTTGGAGACATGCTAGAATTGGGTTCAGAGGAAGCAATCTTCCATTACAGTATTGGTGAGGCGATAGATGCTGCTGCCATTGATTATGTATTTACATTTGGAAAATTGGGTGAGCATATTGCTGAAGGAGCAAAAACGGTTCTTGCTGATAATAGAGTCCGCTCTTTCTTAGACAAAAGTGAACTGATTAAGGAATTGG
Organism: Niallia circulans; assembly: GCF_007273535.1. Classification (NCBI taxonomy): domain Bacteria; kingdom Bacillati; phylum Bacillota; class Bacilli; order Caryophanales; family Bacillaceae; genus Niallia; species Niallia circulans. Next base: position 741,324 of record NZ_RIBP01000004.1, on the reverse strand, counting down.
AACAGGTTGTTGATGCTGACACAGCAGTCCTTGTAAAAGCTTCAAGAGGAATGAGATTAGAGGAAGTCGTTAAGGCTCTCCAATCATCGGTTTAATGGACATTAAAGGGAACGAAGAATCTATCTGATTCTGGTTCCCTTTTTGAGTTAATAGCATGACTAGGTTAAAAAAGTGTAATTTCTGGTGTAATAGTGTAAAATGTAAACAAAAACTAATGGTGGTGTTATCATTGACTGCTTGTTTATGTATTCACGGATTTACTGGAGCTCCAAAAGAGGTGGAGCCGCTGGCTGAGTACCTGCTTGAGCATACAGATTGGGAATGTGTAATGCCAGTGTTGCCAGGACACGGTGAACTTTTGCAATTAAAAGGGGTCTCTTTTAATGAGTGGATCCACTGTGCCGAAGGGGCATTGGAGGAATTGTTAGAAAGACATGATGAAGTCTATGTGGTTGGCTTTTCAATGGGAGGAATGATTGCAAGCTATTTAGCTGCTCGTTATCCTGTTAAAAAGCTTGTGCTGTTGAGTGCAGCAGCCTTTTATATTAACCCTAAACAGTTAAGGGCTGATCTTATCATTATGTGTAGAGATCTTTATAACGGAAAACTGTTTGAAAATGAACTGTTTAACCGCTATTCCCAAAAATTTAAAACAACGCCTCTTTCTGCCACTATTCAGTTTAGAAAACTTGTACGATATATTAAGCCGCTTCTGGAAAGTGTCACAATTCCAACATTTATTGCACAAGGAGACAGCGATGGGATAGTGCCGTTAAAAAGCGCTGATTATTTATATCAAACAATCAAAGCAAAAAAAAAAGAAATGGTCTATATTAAGGATTCTCAGCATTTAATCTGCCATTGTAAGGATAATCAAGCTCTTTTCTCCCGAATATTAAACTTTTTATCTTAATGGTGTTGCTTTATTCTGTATCTTAAGTATGTTAACAGCAGGAAAATGATAGGATTAATATCCTATTTTTTCAATTGATTTCAGTGGAACTTGCTGTTCCGGCTAATAACAGCAAGCCTTGAGGAGGGTTTTAAAACCGAGACAGAAACTTGGCTTTTGAACTTCCACATTATTGCAAACCGATATTGTAAGTGATAAGATTATTTTTAAAAGCATTATGAAAAAAGGTTAAATGGATATACTGAAAAAGGCGAATGATTGTCTGGAATAAAAGCAGTCAAATAGAGAGAAATTATCCAGCTTGACGTTACTCGTGTTGCATCACTTTATTATGCGGGCAATGTTTGCATATCGTGGTCGAAATTTCTCTGTCTTTGGCTGACTTTTTAGTTGTAGCTAGCTATAAAAAATTATAGAGTCATTTGAAATATTTCTCCTATGAAATTGGTTGAACGGTATCTCATAACTTGAGAAAAAAAGCATATAGCCTCGGAGTTTCTCCTTATTAATTTTAAGTGATGATTATAATCCACAAAAACTTATGCATTCATGAAAATAATATACGTAGTTTAGTGTAATTCATTAACTGTTTGGGGAAAAAACGGATAAAGTGGAGGGTCAAACCATTTTTATATGTTTCATTGATGGGTAAAATGGGGTACATACAATGGTTACTAATTGGGATAGACCATTAACCGTGGATATTTTTAATGACTAGAAGGAGTTTGAATATATTGGTTAAGTTTCAAGATTTAGGGATTAGTTCTGCGACGATGAAATCATTAAATAGAATGGGGTTTGAGGAAGCAACGCCGATTCAAGCTGAAACAATTCCTTTGAGCCTTCAAAACAAGGACTTAATTGGTCAGGCGCAAACTGGTACTGGAAAAACAGCAGCTTTCGGTGTGCCGTTAGTAGATAAAGTAGATATAAGCAGTGAATTCGTTCAAGGGATTATCATTGCACCAACAAGAGAATTAGCGATACAAGTATCGGAAGAGCTATATAAAATTGGTTTCGGAAAGCGTACAAGAGTATTGTCTATTTTCGGTGGCCAAGACATCAATCGACAAATCCGTGCACTTAAGAAGAACCCGCATATTATTGTAGGTACTCCAGGCCGAATACTTGATCATATCAACAGAAAAACACTTCGATTAGATAATGTGTCTACTGTTATTTTAGATGAAGCAGATGAAATGCTAAATATGGGATTCATTGATGACATAGAAACAATTCTCTCTAAGATTCCAGAAGAAAGACAAACATTATTGTTCTCTGCTACAATGCCTCCACAAATCAGAAGAATGGCAGAACGCTTCATGAAAGAGCCGCAGGTTGTTAAGGTTAAAGCAAAAGAAATGACAACTCCGCTTATTGAACAATATTATGTTGAAACACAGGAAAAAACTAAGTTTGACATTTTAACAAGATTATTGGATATTCAATCCCCTGAATTGGCAATCATTTTCGGCCGTACAAAACGCCGTGTTGATGAGCTATCCGAGGCTTTGAACCTGCGCGGTTATACAGCAGAGGGTATTCATGGTGACTTGAGTCAAGCGAAGCGTATGTCTGTTTTACGTAAGTTTAAAGAAGGTACAATCGATGTTCTTGTAGCTACAGATGTTGCTGCTCGTGGTTTAGATATTTCTGGAGTTACACATGTCTATAACTTTGATATCCCTCAAGATCCGGAAAGCTATGTTCACCGTATCGGAAGAACAGGAAGAGCTGGTAAAGAAGGGATGGCAATTACCTTTATCACATACCGCGAAAGATCATATCTTCAAGTTGTCGAAAAAGTGACAAACAAAAAAATGGAGAAATTGATTCCACCTACTGTTGATCAAGCACTTGAAGGTCAACAAAAAGCTGTAATGGAAAAAATTATGAACATGATTGATGAAAATAATCTTGATTCTTATAAGTCCACAGCAGACGAATTATTAAAACAAAAGGATGCTTCTACTGTTGTAGCTGCTGTCCTGAAAATGCTGACAAAAGAGCCGGATACAACTCCTGTCAGATTGACAGAAGAAAAGCCGCTTCCGCAAAGACGTGACCGTAAGTTTAATGATCGTAATAGTAACAGCAGCGGTGGAGGATATAAAGGCAAGAAGAGCTATGGTAACTCAGGCTCTAATTCAAATTCCCGCCAAAGACAAGGTTACAGCAATAAAAGATCAGGTCAATCTAGCAGCAGTTATTCTAAATCTAACTCATATAGATAATGTGATTCCCCTATGAAGCCTTCTTCATAGGGGTTTTTTATGTTTTTTCTGGTGCATACTAAGTAAAAGGCTAATGAGGATGTGATCAGTCAATTGACTATATTTAAATTGGGATATGTAGCAATGAGTCAAAATCTGCAAAATGCATCTCCGTCCCAAACGATGACATATAAACAATTCTCTCAAATTGCAAATAAGGAAGCTGCTATCCGAAAGCTTGAAAGAATTTCTATAAGTAATTTAGAAAATTGCTTAAGGCTTTTAAAGCATAATACAGGTAATGATATTCATTTCTTCCGTTTTAGCTCTAAGTTAATTCCCTTAGCAAACCATCCGGAGCTTCAGGGCTGGAACTATATGCGTCCGCTAAAGGAAAAGTTATTGATGTTGGGAGAGTGGGTGAAAAAACATTCCATGCGGGTAGATTTTCATCCTGATCACTTTGTTGTTTTGAACAATGCGAATGCAGATCTTTTGAAAGCCTCTCTTAAAACCCTGTCAGTGCATGAGCGGCTGCTTAAGGGGATGAAGATTGATACAGAACACAGATGTGTGCTGCATGTCGGAGGAGCGCACGATGATAAGGAAGGCGCTCTTGAACAGTTTATCACTAATTGGGGATTTGTTCCTGAAAAGCTGCAAAGAATGATTATCCTTGAAAATGACGATACGACCTTCACTGTTAATGACACTCTGTATTTATGTGAAAAACTAGGAGTGCCGTTTGTATTTGATTTACATCATCATTTTGCTAATAATGACGATAATCAATGGGACGAGCAATGGCCAAGGATGACTGCCACTTGGGAAAAATCCCCGCTGCCGCTAAAGATGCATATTTCGAGTCCTCGCTCCGAAACAGAATTTCGGGCGCATGCTGACTATATAGATGTGGATATGTTTATGCGGTTTTTGGAGACTGTTAATGGGACACTGCCGGAAATTCATTGCATGATAGAAGCAAAAGCGAAGGACAATGCCCTTTTTCAATTAGCAGAAGACCTCCAAAAAACAGGGAGGACAGAATTTAGCGACCAATCAACCTTTACCTTAAAGTAAGGAAATAGCGTTGGTTACATAAGAAAAAGGGCAATGTGTTAACAGTTATCGGAAAAGGCCAATTAAAGCAAGCGCAATGATAATTACCCAAATCGTCAGCGTTTTTGCTGGCGGTTTTCTGTTTGAACGAAATTTCCCTCTCAAAAGTAGAAACTCTTCCTTATAGGAAGGGATGATTTTTTTACCTTTTGCTTCAAACAGACTTCCTGCCGCCACTCCGAATAAGAAGCCAAAAAGATGGGCGCCAATGTTGATATTGGGCTGGATAAAGGTCATAATCAGGCTCAATGCGGCAATTGTTCCAATTACTTGTGAATTATTCCTTGATATAATATCCTTGCGGAATACGATTAAAGCAATATAGTAGCCGAACATGCCGAAAATGCTGCCGCTTGCCCCAAGATGGGAAAAGGTCAGCGGTTCTGTTACAAGAGTGGCGATATTAGCCAAGACACCGGTGAAAAGATATACTGCCAGAAACTTTGGTTTACCGAGTGCTCTTTCCAAGGCTGGTCCAAAAAGAAAAATACTGAAGCTATTGAATAAAAAATGGGAAAAGCCGGTATGAAGAAAGATTGGTGTTATCAGTCTCCACCATTCACCTTGCACGATATAAAGATTCACACCTACCATTGATTCCATGATAAGCTGATTCGGCAAAATAGGGAGAAATGTTGTTAAGTATACAAGCAAGTTAACCAGCAGAATAAGAGACACAATGGGATAGAAAGTAATATACTCTTTAAAGTTTTCTCTTCTTGTAAACAATAAAAAACCTCCTTTTACTTAGTTTCATAATAGCTAATGGCAAGGGTAAGATACAAATAATTTATGCAAGAAAAAAGAAATTAGAAGGATGTGTCCTGATGATAAAAGGGATAGGGATCGATATAGTGGAATTAAACAGAATAGGAGAGCTTCTCGAACGGAAGCCGCACTTTGCTGACAGAATTTTAACAGAACGAGAATTGGAAAAATATGATAAATTACAAAGAAAAAGAAAGCTAGAGTTTCTGGCTGGAAGATTTGCCGCAAAGGAGGCTTTTTCAAAGGCAGTTGGAACCGGGATTGGTAAAGGGCTTAGTTTTCTTGATATAGAAGTTGGACAAGATGAGAAAGGAAAGCCTTATATAAACAAACCTTATGCGCAAGGTGTTCACCTGTCTATAACACATAGCAGTAATTATGCATTCGCCCAAGTGGTGATAGAAGAATAAAAATTCAAGAGCTTGTTTATTTTAGATAAGCATAATCCCTTAGGTTGTCTCATATATTCATAGAGCAATAGGAGACAAGTTCAGCGTTTTTTAGCTTGTTTTCCTTAATCGATGAAATGAGAATAAGGGAGTTGAAAAGATGAACAAGAAGTTATGGTTGCTATTTGTGGGGCTAGCGGTCATGGTAATGTTAACTGCCTGTGGAACAAAATCTAAGGAAGATGTCCTGAAGGATCTGGACGAGAAGGTTGCCACAAAAGGTTATAAGGCAGATGCTGAAATGACCTTACAAATGGGGACAGAGCCTCAAACCTATGATGTGCAAATCTGGCATAAGGAACCCTCGTATTACAGGGTAAACTTAAAAAATGCGAAAAAAGATCAAAGTCAGATGATCTTAAGAAATGATGAAGGTGTGTATGTGTTAACACCGGCATTAAACAAAAGCTTCAAGTTTCAAAGTGATTGGCCAGAAAACAGCAGCCAAGCATACCTTTATGAGTCCTTAGTGAAGGATATAGAGGAAGACAAGGATGCTAAATTCTCCTCTACAGATAAATATTATGTATTTGAAACAAAGACAAGATATCAAAACAATAAGATGCTTCCTACACAGGAAATTACCTTAAATAAAAAGGACCTTTCACCTGTCAGTGTTAAGGTAAAGGATACAGATGGGAAAGCACTTGTCACTGTCAAATTCTCCAACGTGAAGTTTGATGTTAACTTTGACAAAGCTGATTTTGATTTGCAGAAGAGCATGACTGCAGCCAAGCTTGCAGTACCTGTTATGGCTGAAGTGGATGGCGATGATTCATTCTCTGTCAAATACCCAGAAACATTACTTGGAGCAAGCCTTGTAGAGGAGAAAAAGGTGGCAACGGAAGATGGAGAACGGATAGTACTGACGTATGATGGACAAAAATCATACACAATTATTCAAGAAAAAGCAGACGTAGCACCAGCAACTGCAGGGCCAATTAATATGACAGGAAATCCTGTGGATTTAGGCTTTGCAATTGGAGCAGTTTCCAATAATAAACTCTCCTGGACGTATGAAGGGGTAGATTATATTATCGCTTCGACAGAGCTAGAAGAGGCTGAAATGGCCGAAATAGCACGGTCAGTGCAAGGAGAAGCAATTAAATAAGAGAAAACAGCCGAGTGTGGTACCACACTCGGCTGTTTTTTTGTTACGTCTGGTCTAATCTATTGTTAATTTATTGACAAGCAAAAGTAACAATAGAATAATTAATTATCATACTTCGTGTTAAGAGAGAAGGAAGGTCAGCATTGATGCTAGAGAATGAGTATTTTCGTGATACTTGGGCAGAAATAAATTTAGACGATATAGAAGAGAATGTAAAAAATATGAAAAACAGGATGGCGGAAACCAGCAAGCTGTTTGCAGTCGTGAAGGCTAATGGTTACGGCCATGGTGCAGCAGAGGTAGCTCGCACTGCTCTGCTTGCAGGTGCAGATTATTTGGCTGTAGCATTTTTGGATGAGGCACTTTCTTTACGAAATGCAGGTATCAATGCACCGATATTGGTGCTTGGAGCAAGCAGGCCCTCTGATATTCTCGTTGCTGCTAAACAAGAAATCGTTTTAACCGTATTTGACGTAGAATGGTTAACAAGAGCTACAGAGTATCTACAAGGCAACAAGATAAAAATCCATGTTAAAATCGACTCCGGCATGGGCAGGTTAGGGATTAGAAAAGAACAGGAAGTCAAAGAAATAGAAGAATTTCTCTTGCAGCATCAAGAGTTCAATTTGGAAGGTATTTATACACATTTTGCAACAGCAGATGAAAAAAATTCCAACTATTTGAATGACCAGGCACAGAAATTTGCGGACATATTAGCTTCCTTTAAAGCAAAGCCTCCCATTATTCATTGCAGCAACAGTGCCGCAGGTCTGCTGTACCCAGAACTTGCTTTCAATGGAGTACGGCTGGGGATTGCGATGTATGGACTGCCTCCTTCCGTGGAAATTAAAGAAATGCTGCCATTTTCATTAAAAGAAGCATTTTCACTTCATACAAAAATCGTGCAAGTAAAGAAGCTTCATAAAGGAGATAAAGTCAGCTATGGAGCCACATATGAAGCAAAGGAAGACGAGTGGATAGCGACATTGCCAATCGGTTATGCAGATGGCTGGCTTAGAAAGCTGCAAGGCCAAGAAGTACTTGTAAATGGTATCAGGGTCCCAATAGTGGGAAGAGTTTGTATGGACCAGTGTATGATAAAACTGCCTCATGAAATAGCGGTTGGAACGAAGGTTACATTAATAGGGACACAGCAAAAGCAGTGCATTTCGGTTAATGAGATTGCCAAAAAGCTTGATACAATCAATTATGAAGTAACCTGTACAATTGCAAACAGGGTTCCGAGAGTCTATCTTAAGGCTGGAACAGTGGATAGTATTGTGAATAACCTCCTAAATTAAAGTAATGTAGTGACTTAAAGCAGAATAGGATAATAAAGGCTGCCGGGATTCTGTATGAGCAGGTGACAAAAAATATAAATATGTCTAAAATTTATTCGCAAGAGATGCATAAAACCTATATTTTTTGGCGGATAATACATTAGAATTGCTGAATGGACTTTGCAGATTGGGTTATTAATGGTATGATTAAAAAAACAGAGCTAAAAATGGTGTGTAGTGATGGTGGAGGTGTATGTTTGTGTCTGAATCCAGCGCAACGACAGAGATCATGATAAAATTACCAAAGCATTTATTATCTGAATTGGACGGCTTCGTAAAGCAAGAAAATGTGAATCGTAGTGAATTTATTTATCAAGCAACGAAAATGTACCTTAGAGAACGGAAAAAGAGACATATCCGCGAATCAATGAGAAGAGGTTACATGGAGATGGCAAAATTAAATTTATCCATTGCATCTGAAAGCTTTCTAGCAGAATATGAGGCAGAGCATACAGTAGAACGTCTAGTTAGCGGAGGATAATCCTTTGATTGTCAAACGTGGTGACGTTTATTTTGCAGACCTATCCCCAGTTGTTGGCTCAGAGCAAGGCGGTGTCCGTCCTGTACTTGTCATTCAAAACGACATCGGGAATCGGTTCAGTCCCACAGTCATTATTGCAGCAATTACGGCTCAAATACAAAAGGCTAAATTGCCGACTCATGTGGAAATTGACGCGAAGCGCTATGGTTTTGAGAGAGATTCAGTAATTCTTTTAGAACAAATTCGCACGATAGATAAACAGAGGTTAACGGACAAAATCACCCATCTCGATGAAGAAATGATGGAAAAAGTAGATGAAGCTCTGCAAATAAGCTTGGGTCTCATTGAATTTTAATAGGGATAGTTGCGCTCTTTTTTAAGAGCGTATTTTTTTTGTGTTAAAATCGAATTATTTTTAAGGGAATAGGTTTAGAAATGTATATAAAGGGTAAATAAAAAAGTCTAATAGACTTTTTTAAATGATGCGTAGAGCGGTAAAGTAGCGCTTAAAAATAAAGTATGATGGAAATGGTCCATCTACAGTCCTAGGGATTAGTAATGAAAAAATTGCTAATGATTGATATGCAAAAACCCCCATTACTATCGTCCAAATATGTTAAAATGGAGGATGAACCTTGAGAAAAGAACTAATAGATTATTTGAAATCTAATCATAAAGAAATTTATTCTGATTGGCTGAACAAGTTACAGGAGATTGGTGATAAGAAAATACACGAAACCATTTCCGATAATGACTTTTTGTTGATGGGCCAAGAATTTACTAATCTGCTTCTTGGGGATTCCCCAAGTGTTGAACGATATGTAAATCTTCCTGCATTTATAGAAAAGGCTGTCAGTTATAATTGGCCGCTTAGTTTTTTAGTGCAGGGAATACAATTGCTTGAACAGGTAATTCTGGATCATCTGAAAAAAGATGTGCCAAGTACAGAAGATGCTTATAAGCAGGTGGAAGTCTTAAATGCATGGCTTCATCCACTCTGCCAAAGGATCGTTGAAGTATACTCCGACACGTGGGAGAGGACCTTTTCCTTACAAAAAATTGCGTTGCAGGAATTGTCTGCACCATTAATCCCTGTATTTGACGGAATTACAATAATGCCGCTTGTTGGTACTATTGATACACAGCGAGCAAAACAAATGATGGAGAATTTGCTGCATGGTGTAGTGAAGCACCGCTCAGTAGTTGTGCTTATAGATATTACAGGCGTTCCTGTCGTGGATACAATGGTTGCCCATCACATCATCCAAGCTGTTCAAGCTGTACGTTTAGTTGGGGCAAAAAGCATGATTGTTGGTATAAGACCGGAGATTGCGCAAACTATAGTTAATCTCGGCATTAAATTAGATCAAATTGAAACAAAAAACACATTAAAAAAAGGCATGGAAAAAGCTTTAGAATATACAAATAGAAAGTTGGTTGGGATTGGTGAATAAGGTGAGAATACCAATATTAAAGCTGCATGATTGTTTGCTTGTTTCTATTCAATGGGAATTAGATGACCAAACAGCCCTTCAGTTTCAGGAGGACTTGCTGAACAAAATCCATGAAACAAGCGCAAATGGTGTTGTAATCGATTTAACATCGATTGATTTTATCGATTCATTTATTGCAAAGGTGCTAGGTGACGTTATCGGCATGTCTAAGCTGATGGGAGCTAAGGTTGTGCTTACTGGAATTCAACCTGCTGTAGCAATTACATTAGTAGAACTTGGGATTAGTCTAAATGATGTATTGACCGCCCTAGATCTAGAAAAAGGTTTGGAGAAATTACAACAGGAATTGGGGGATTGACCTATGGGAGACCAATCCTGCGTAAAGATTGTCAACGAGTGGGACATCGTAGCTGCTCGTCAATTAGGAAGAAATGTAGCAAAAGAGCTAGGGTTCGGTACCGTAGATCAGGCGAGAATAACTACGGCTATTAGTGAGCTAGCTAGAAACATATATTTGTATGCTGGCCAGGGTCAAATATGTATAAGTAAGCTTTCTGAAAATGGTAAGCTTGGCCTAAAATTAAGTGCAGTGGACAGTGGTCCCGGCATTAAAGATTTGCGACAGGTCATGCAGGACGGATTCTCTACATCAGGTGGCTTAGGTGCTGGTTTGCCTGGAGTAAAAAGGCTGATGGATGAGTTCCAAATCGAAACAGAAGTCGGAAAGGGAACGGATATTCAAGCAATTAAGTGGCTGAGATAAGGGGGGAGACCATGGACTTCCGTGAATTGATGGATTCTAAGTATCGAGATCTTCTTGTCAGTTACATTAAGGACGAATCTGAGCAAGCCCTTTATCAAGGGCAGAAGTTCAGCCGGAAATCAATTGAACATAAAATTTCACCAGAAGATATCATTAGCTTACATAAGTACTTAATGATTGATCTTTATCCGGATTTACCAGAGCATGTAGTCAAATCATTTGATATATTGCTGGAGGTCATGATGGGCTATGGTCTTGCCTATAGAGAGCACCAAAGCCTCCGTCATGTCCAACAGGAGTTAAGAAGTGAGATGGAGATTGCCTCCAATGTTCAGCAAACATTGCTGAGTACGGAGATACCGGATGTGGAAAGCATTGATATAGGCGCAATAAGTGTTCCTGCGAAAATGATGAATGGTGATTATCATCACTTTGTACAGGATGAGGATAAGTATATTAATATTGCAATAGCCGATGTTATTGGCAAGGGTATTCCTGCGGCACTTTGTATGTCTATGATTAAATACGCAATGGACAGTCTGCCGGAAAACCGCAATATTCCTGGTAAAGTGTTGGAAAACCTGAATCGTGTAGTCGAGCAAAATGTTGATCCAAGCATGTTCATCACAATGTTTTATGGTGTTTATGAAATGAAATCGCATATTTTTCACTATGCCTCTGCTGGTCATGAGCCAGGCCTTTTTTTTGAAGCGGAAACGAAAGAGTTCAGTGATTTAGAAGCGAAGGGACTTCTTTTAGGTGTTGATAAAAAAGCCGAATATAAACAGTTCCAAAAAAAAATGGATGTAGGCGATATGATTATCCTTATGTCAGATGGTGTAACTGAGTGCAGGACAGAAGAAGGTTTTATAGAAAAGGAAACTTTGATCGGTTACATAAATAAACATATTCACTTGAAGGCGCAGGAAATTGTTGACAATGTCTATAAAGAACTAGTGAAAATCCAGGATTTTCAGCTAAGAGATGATTTTACTTTAATTATTTTTAAAAGAGAAGTTTAAAGCTTTTACGCTTGGGGTATTTATCTAAGACATTAGAATGTTAAAGGTGGGTCGTTAATGAATATTGTAATAGATGTAAACGAAAAAGAGTTAGATGTGGATATTAAAGTTGCTGGTGAAATTGACGCATACACAGCACCTAAATTGAAAGAAAGAATTTATTCCTTCTCTGAAAAAGACGGTGTAAGGATGACTATAGATTTATCAGATGTAAATTATATGGACAGCACAGGTCTTGGTGTATTTGTAGGAATCTTTAAAAATGTCCGTTCACACGATGGGGAATTTAAGTTGATCGGTTTATCCGAACGATTAATCAGGCTATTTGAAATCACAGGTTTGGCAGATATTATCGACATAAACAGTAAGATTGAAGGTGGGATTAAATGAGTCAGCATTTTGAATATATCGAAATGAAAATCCCTTCTAAGCCAGAGTATGTTGGTATCATCCGGTTAACACTTTCCGGAATCGCAAGCAGAATGGGATTCAGCTATGATGAAATTGAGGATTTAAAAATCGCTACAAGTGAAGCTTGTACGAACGCAGTACAGCATGCCTATAAAAACAAAGAGTCAGGAGAAGTGCTGATTGGCTTCCGCTTGTATAATGACCGTTTAGAGGTTATTGTTGCGGATAATGGCAAAAGCTTTGACTTTGATAGCACAACGAAAGAAATTGGTCCATACGATCAAGACGAGTCAATTGAGTTCCTTCGCGAAGGAGGCCTTGGACTCTATCTGATTGAAACACTAATGGACGAAGTGAAAATTCATCATAATGACGGTGTTACAGTCTTGATGACGAAATACCTTGAAGGAGAGCAGGTGGAGAGTGATGCCGAAACAATCTCAACCTAAGCGCCAATTAACAAAAGAAGAAGTTAATGAACTTATTAAGAAATACCAAAATGATCAGGATGCAGAAGCTCAGGATATTTTGGTGATGAACTATCGAGACTTGGTAGAGGTACTGGCAAGAAAGTACTCAAAGGGCAAGATGTTCCATGAAGACATCAGTCAGGTTGGTATAATCGGACTGCTCGGGGCTATCAGAAGATATGACGAGAGTTTCGGAAAAAGCTTTGAAGCATTCGCAGTGCCGACAATCATTGGTGAAATAAAGAGATTCCTGCGAGATAAGACATGGAGTGTGCATGTTCCTCGAAGAATAAAAGAGATTGGTCCGAAAATAAAGAAAACTGTAGAACATTTAACAACTGAATTGCAAAGATCGCCAAAGGTGAATGAAATTGCCGATTATCTTGAAGTATCTGAAGAGGAAGTGCTAGAAGCAATGGAGATGGGGAAAAGCTATCAAGCTTTATCTGTCGATCATTCTATCGAAGCAGATTCTGAAGGCGGAACGGTGACATTGCTTGATATTGTTGGGGATGTTGATAAAGGCTTTGAGCGTGTTAATCAAAAGCTCGTGCTCGAAAAAGTGCTGCATGTATTGAGTGAAAGGGAAAAGAGTATCATTCAATATACATACTTGGATAATTTGAGCCAAAAAGAAGCTGGTGATAAACTCGGGATTTCCCAAATGCATGTCTCAAGACTGCAAAGAAGGGCGATTAAGAAGCTCCAAGAAGCAATTCATGCTGAGTCCAGCAATTCGGAGTTTATTCTATGACAGCTGTAGCTGACTCCAATATTCAAGTTTTAGCACATCAGACGAACAAGCAAGGAAAAACTTTATGTGGTGACAGCTATTTTTTTCTATCAACAGAAGAATATTTTATCTGTGTGCTGGCAGATGGTCTAGGAAGCGGAGAGTATGCCAATGAATCATCCGAAGCTGTAGCAGACGTGATTAGAAATAATCATACTGCAGATGTGGAGGAATTGATGGAGTTAGCAAACAAGGTCCTCGTCAAAAAAAGAGGTGCCGCTGTGTGTGTATTCAAGGTTGACTATGCTATGAAAAGCATTAAGTACAGCTGTGTTGGGAATATCCGCTTCTTCCTGTATTCTTCCAGTGGAAAGCTCACATATCCGCTACCTGTTACAGGCTATCTTTCAGGAAGACCACAAGTGTATAATACTCAAACATTTGCATATGAAGCTTATTCGAAATTTCTTGTTCATTCAGATGGGTATAATATTCAAGGGGTTAAGGATTTGTTGAAAGGCTTTAGTCCGTTACGTAATATTGCAGATACAATTGCACAAAAATATAATAATTCAGATGATGATTCTACCTTTATTTTGGGAAGCTTGCTATAATGTAAGCTTTTTTTTTGTCTTTATAGCGATAATTATCCCTTAATATGGATGGTAGTGTTAGATAATTTCAAGTGAAATATAGTAATATGAAAGAAGCAACTCTCTTTGATACATATTAGGAAGGACTGTGGTAGTTCGTATGGAAAAGGTTTTAATAAAAGAAGATTATCAATCCATGATTGCAAGGGAGCAATCCGTTACGAAAAAACAAGTCGCTAATGTTCTTGCGTTATTGGAGGAAGGAAATACAGTTCCTTTCATTGCTCGTTACCGTAAAGAGCAAACAGGAGCTTTGGATGAAGTGCAAATAAAGGATATAATGGACCGTTATCACTATATCCAAAATTTAGAGCAGAGAAAAGAAGAAGTATTAAGGCTGATAGAGGAACAAGGCAAATTGACGGAAGAGCTGAAAAAAAGCATCTCATCCTCTATTAAGCTCCAGGAAGTAGAGGATTTATACCGACCGTATAAGCTTAAGAGAAGAACGAAGGCTACAATTGCGAAGGAGAAGGGATTAGAGCCACTTGCTAATTGGCTGCTTGAGCATGATAACAGTTCCCCAATCGAACAAGAAGCAACGAAATACATATCGGCAGAGAAAGAAGTAATGTCAGTAGAAGATGCTATTGCAGGGGCAAAAGATATTATTGCAGAGATAGTATCAGATGATGCGGAGAGCAGAAAGTGGATTCGAAACAAGACGTTCCAATCAGGACTGATTTCAACAACCGCGAAAGATGCTGACAAGGATGAAAAGAATGTTTATGAGATGTACTATGAATATGAGGAGCCTGTAAATAAAATAGTTCCACATCGTACATTGGCGCTTAATCGCGGAGAAAAAGAAGATATCTTAAAAGTATCTATTAAGCCTCCTGTTGATTTTGTGATCAGTTATTTGGAGAAGAAGTGGTTAAATAAAGAAGGATCTGCTTCTAATAACACAATTAAGGCAGCAATTGAAGACAGCTATAAAAGATTGATTCAGCCTTCGATTGAAAGGGAGCTTAGAGGAGAGCTGACAGAAAAAGCGGAAGAGCAAGCAATTCATATATTCTCAGAGAATCTTAGGAATTTACTGCTTCAGCCGCCACTGAAAGGCAAGATGGTGCTTGGCGTCGATCCAGCATACCGGACAGGGTGTAAATTGGCTGTTGTGGACGAAACTGGAAAAGTACTCGAGATAGGAGTTATTTATCCCCATCCGCCTGTTTCCAAAACAAAAGAAGCTGCTGCTAAATTCCAAGATCTATTATCAAAATATAAGATAGAGATGGTTGCTGTTGGAAATGGAACTGCCTCAAGAGAAACAGAGCAATTTGTTGCTGAACAAATTAAAAAACAAAACGAGGAAATATTTTATTTAATTGTTAATGAGGCAGGAGCAAGTGTTTACTCAGCATCAGAAATAGCTAGAGAAGAGTTTCCAAACTTTCAAGTCGAGGAAAGAAGTGCGGTTTCTATTGCTAGAAGGCTCCAAGACCCATTGGCAGAGCTTGTGAAGATTGATCCTAAGTCCGTTGGGGTCGGTCAGTACCAGCATGATGTCTCTCAGAAAAAACTATCTGAATCGCTTGGTTTTGTTGTGGAAACAAGCGTTAATAAAGTCGGTGTAAATGTTAACACTGCTTCTTCTTCTCTTTTACAATATGTTGCAGGTCTCTCAAAAGCAGTTGCTAATAATGTTGTTAAAAAGAGAGAAGAGGAAGGAAAATTCACAAACAGAAAGCAGCTTAAAAAAATTCCGAGACTTGGTGCTAAAACCTATGAACAGGCAATCGGTTTCCTGCGCATAATGGACGGAGATGAACCGTTAGACAGAACAGGCATACATCCAGAGCACTATGATGAAGTTAAGGCATTGCTGAAAAAAATCGGATTTGATTCCAAGCAAATCGGGACAGCTGAAATGAAGGAAGCGTTGAGTACTCTGGATATAAAGGTGGTTTCAGAGGAATTGGCGATTGGTATGTTGACTTTGGGTGACATTGTGGATGCATTAATGCGTCCAAGCCGTGACCCGAGGGATGAGCTTTCTGCACCTTTGCTAAGAACAGATGTATTAAAGCTGGAGGACTTAAAGGCAGGGATGGAGCTTCAAGGTACTGTGCGAAATGTAGTTGATTTTGGTGCCTTTGTTGATATAGGCGTTAAGCAGGATGGCCTTGTCCACATTTCGAAGCTGAGTAATAAATTTGTTAAGCACCCATTGGATATAGTGAGTGTTGGAGATGTTGTCACAGTATGGGTTGACGGTATAGACCATAATAAAGGACGGGTTGCGTTAACGATGCTTCCTCCAAGTAGTGCTAAATGAGATTGAAGTAAACAAAAGACAAAGGACTTAATATGTTCCTTTGTCTTTTGTTTTTCTGCTTTTAAGAACAGTTTTTTCTTCTATAGTAATACCAGCATTGGTTAAGCAGTTTGACTTGGTAGGTGTTTTTCTCGTAAAACGCCTTTTGAATTTGATTTTGCAGCCACGTAGGCATAAGTTTATACCCCCTTTTTAATGTGCTGTTAAATGGCTGGAAGTGCACTTGGCTGCTGTTGACAGCTCGTTATAAGCTTTTGGTTTCAATTGAGCTAACTTTTTTCGTTGTATGCTTCATCATATGCTATAATATTTGTCTTGTTGAGGAGGGAATCTCATGACAGATCAGGAACTGCAATTGTTAGTTGAAGAAGTATCAAATCAATATTTTCAAATATCGTTTAGTCATAAAGCAACCTTTAACCCAAGACTCAGGACAACTGGAGGGAGATATTTACTTAACAGCCATAATATCGAGATCAATAGAAAGTACCTTGACCAATTAGGGCTGGAGGAATTAATCGGTATCATTAAACATGAGCTTTGTCATTATCATCTTCATATTAATAATAAAGGCTATCAACACAAAGATGCTGATTTTAAAAACCTGCTAAAGAGTGTTGGTGGGCCGCGTTTTTGCTCATCCTTGCCCAAGGAAAACAATTCAAGCAAACCTAAAAAAGTACTAATATATAAATGTAGATCATGCAACCAGATTTATCTTCGGAGAAAAAAGGTTGATACAAAAAAGTATGTATGTGGGAAATGCAGAGGGAAATTAGTATTAGAGGAAACAAGGAATAATTAGAGAGAAGACAGCGTTTATAAAGCATTTATATGCAAGAAAGGCATGTTTCCATTCTTTTTAAAAAAACTTTAGAAATATGCTTGACTTTATATATATACCTGCCTATAATGTAAAGAGTCGACAAGAGAGAGCAACGGAAACGGAATTCCTCTGAAAGACAAGCTTTTAAAAAGTTATTCCGCAGTAGCTCAGTGGTAGAGCACTCGGCTGTTAACCGAGCGGTCGTAGGTTCGAATCCTACCTGCGGAGCCATTGTTTTGGGGAAGTACTCAAGAGGCTGAAGAGGCGCCCCTGCTAAGGGTGTAGGTCGCGTAAGCGGCGCGAGGGTTCAAATCCCTCCTTCTCCGCCATTATTTTTTAATGGCCCATTGGTCAAGCGGTTAAGACACCGCCCTTTCACGGCGGTAACACGGGTTCGAATCCCGTATGGGTCACTTTAGTAACTTTATATAATCAAAATGGTCCCGTGGTGTAGCGGTTAACATGCCTGCCTGTCACGCAGGAGATCGCGGGTTCGATTCCCGTCGGGACCGCCATTTTGTTGGTGGGCTATAGCCAAGCGGTAAGGCAACGGACTTTGACTCCGTCACTCGTTGGTTCGAATCCAGCTAGCCCAGCCATTTGCGAGCCATTAGCTCAGTTGGTAGAGCATCTGACTTTTAATCAGAGGGTCGCAGGTTCGAATCCTGCATGGCTCACCATTTTAATATTGCGGGTGTGGCGGAATTGGCAGACGCACTAGACTTAGGATCTAGCGCCGCAAGGCGTGGGGGTTCGACTCCCTTCACCCGCACCATTAATTTTTAAAAAACGAAAACGTTTATGTGTAGTATGATGAAGGTTATCTATTATAGTGCGGTCGTGGCGGAATGGCAGACGCGCTAGGTTGAGGGCCTAGTGGGGGTTAACCCCGTGGAGGTTCAAGTCCTCTCGGCCGCATCATAAAAACTCTTGACAACCAAAGATAAACATTGTATGATGATAAAAGTCGCTTTCGTGGATATGCGCCCGTAGCTCAATTGGATAGAGCGTCTGACTACGGATCAGAAGGTTATGGGTTCGACTCCTTTCGGGCGCGCCATATTTACGGGAAGTAGCTCAGCTTGGTAGAGCACTTGGTTTGGGACCAAGGGGTCGCAGGTTCGAATCCTGTCTTCCCGACCATTATCAAGTTGGATGAAAACCAAATAATAAATAAATATTTGCGGGTGTAGTTTAATGGTAAAACCTCAGCCTTCCAAGCTGATGTCGTGAGTTCGATTCTCATCACCCGCTCCAATTGATTTAAATTGCTCTTTGAAAACTGAACAAACAAACGTCAACAATAATCGTTTTTATAACTTCGTTATAGAAACAAAAACAAGTAACAAAAAGCTAGAGTTTAGCAATGAGCTAATCTTACTCTTTATCGGAGAGTTTGATCCTGGCTCAGGACGAACGCTGGCGGCGTGCCTAATACATGCAAGTCGAGCGGACTTAAAAAGCTTGCTTTTTAAGTTAGCGGCGGACGGGTGAGTAACACGTGGGCAACCTGCCTGTAAGACTGGGATAACTTCGGGAAACCGGAGCTAATACCGGATAATCCTTTTCTACTCATGTAGGAAAGCTGAAAGACGGTTTACGCTGTCACTTACAGATGGGCCCGCGGCGCATTAGCTAGTTGGTGAGGTAACGGCTCACCAAGGCGACGATGCGTAGCCGACCTGAGAGGGTGATCGGCCACACTGGGACTGAGACACGGCCCAGACTCCTACGGGAGGCAGCAGTAGGGAATCTTCCGCAATGGACGAAAGTCTGACGGAGCAACGCCGCGTGAGTGATGAAGGTTTTCGGATCGT